>JAJRTT010000339.1 GCA_024278155.1 Bacteroidota bacterium
CGCAAGGTGAAAACTATTTCGTCAGGTGCTTTTTCTTGATATGGCAAAAAAAAGTCCATCCATAAAATGGATATTGCCGAAAATCACAGTATTTGAAGTTTGTTTTTTCTTTCAATCAATATTGCCCACCACATCACCCAAAGTTTCCAGTTTAAACTTTTCAACACTTGAAGCCGTATGTTCCTTTTTCATGATTTCTTCCATTTTTTTCACAATATCAGGATACTGTTCAGCCAAATCATTCTCTTCTTTTATATCTTCATCCAGATTGTAGAGTTCAATTTTCAGGTTTCCCTTTTTTATGTTGTTCCGAACGGCTTTCCATTTTCCCATACGAACGGCTTGTTGGCCACCATAACCGGCAAATTCCCAATAGAGATATTCATGTGGTTTTTGTTCTTCTCCCTTTAAAACCGGCAGGAAACTAATGCCATCGGTATATTTTGGGTATTTGGCTTCAGCAATATCGCACAGTGTTGGCATCACGTCCCAAAAAGCCGAGATGTGGTTTGTTTCTGTTCCGGGTTGTATCACATCCGGCCATGAGGCAATCATGGGGACACGGATCCCGCCTTCATAAAGATGCCCTTTTGTACGACCGGTCCTGGTCTGGAAAGGTTTGGCACTTTCGAACCATTTGGTGTCCGCATCAATATAAGTCGGGCCGTTATCACTGGTGAAAACAATCAGCGTGTTGTCATAAATCCCCATTTCTTTTAGTTTTGAAACCAGCTCACCTACCTGTTCATCAAGGTAGGAAATCATGGCAGCATAAGTGGCATGGGGATATCGGTTAGGGTAATAAGCTGCCTTCACAAGGGGTTCTTCATCCCCAAATTTGCCAACGTAATAATCCACCCACTTTTTGGGGGCTTGCAACGGAAGGTGGGGAATGGGCGTTGCGTAATAAAGGAAAAAGGGTTTGTCGTTGTTAACGGAAATAAAGTCCAGTGCCTTAGCGTGCATAATATCCGGTGCATATTCATTCGAGGTAAACTTGCCATAACTTTTTTCATCCAGGGAATCAGCCCCTTTTTCCAGTCGAAGATGCGGTCGTACCGTATCATTGTCTAAGTAGAGCCTATGTTCGTTTTCATAGAGGAAAACCGGGTAATAAGTGTGGGCAATGCGTTGGCAATTGTAACCGCAAAAATAATCGAAGCCCATTTTGTTGGGGATACTGTTGGTGTGTGGGGCGCCCAAACCCCATTTGCCGATCATGCCGGTAGCATAGCCGGCTTTTTTCAAAAGCCTGGCAATAGTGATGGTTGTATCCGGCATGGGATATTGCCCTTCGAGTGTGGAGTCGTTGATCATTGCCCGGTAATCCCATACCTTGCCCCGGCTTCCCCATTCGTGGTTGCCCCTCACAAACGCATGTCCGGGGTGCAGGCCTGTCAATAAATTGCAGCGGGCCGGGGCACAAACGGGCGATCCGGAATAGTGCTGGGTGAAAAGCATTCCTGTTTCGGCAAGTTTATCGATGTTGGGTGTTTCGATTTTTCCCTGGCCATAACATCCGAGTTCATTGTAGCCCAAATCATCGGCAAGGATGTAGATAATGTTGGGGGATTTTGGTTTTTGTTGCTTTTTATCCTGGCAAGAGAACAGGAAAGCCATTAATATCAGAATCAGGAAAGTGTTTTTTTTCATATGTCTATAATTTTCCAATTACCTTTAATTATATCGCTGCGAATGCGCAAATAATTATTGGTGCATTCACGGCTTTATTTTAGTCATTCCCTTTATTTCAGGGCGTAACCCCTTTCTTCAAAATAATAATGCCATACTTTGATGTTTCGCCGGTCATTACCACCGCAAAGGCTTCTTCGGTACGGGCAGAAAACTCAAAACGGTCAATGCGCAATCCATCGGTGCGGATCACAAAATCGTTGTGTGTCCCGCCCGGAAAGTGGGCATCGGCCAAAACCGATTCATCGCCATAGCCCATGCGGGCCAGGGTTACCAGAAGTTCGGGGCTTATTAGTGGGGATACTCCTTTTAACATGATTTCTAAATTTATTTTGCAAACTCTTTTTATTGAGTGCGGTCCAATAAGGTGCATTTTGCCACAAAAGCTCGAAACCACTAAATCCCACGAAAACTATTTTTCTGTAATATAGTTTTTTGTGGGGTTTTGCGTTGTACCGTTGGCAAACCTTTGGCGACCGATGGCATTTGTGTTTTAGTGGCATTTTGATTGATTTTTGCTTTTTAGACTAAACTCTTTATTGATTTAATATTGCAATTACAACATCTTAAATATAAATATGGAGCAATGGAATTGTGGAAAATTGGAATGCATCCAACAAAATACTTTTCATTTATGGAATTCATCCTTTAAAATCTTTACATAAATGATATTCCATAACAATAGTTCTCTGTTTTTAAAAGAATTCCATTTTTCCAAAATTCCAGTTTCCCATTAACCTACCATTTCTCATACATTCACTTTCATCGTCCGATAGCCATAAACAGCGATTACGATAAAGCTGAAAAATGGCAGTATGAACGAAAAATTCACAGCGGGCATTCCGGCCACTGTTCCCATATCGATGATAGCTCCCTGCAAGGGGGGCATCAAAGCACCGCCCACGATCGCCATGACCAGTCCGGCGGCCCCGAGGGTTGCATCATCTTTCAGTCCTTCGAGGGCAATGCCGTAAATCGTGGGGAACATCAGCGACATAAAGGCCGAAGTTGCTATCAAACAATACAGACCGCCCATTCCCTGAATGAAGATGGTCCCGAAAACTGTGGCAATCCCTCCAATGGCAAAAATGGTTAATAGCAAACGGGAATTCATGTATCTCATCAAAAATGTACTGATAAACCTGCTGGACAAAAAAATGACCATGGCAATGATATTATAGTCCTGGGCTTCTGCCTTTGGAATACCCAGATTGTCCGCGTACTGGATAATAAAGGTCCAGCACATTATTTGCGCTGCTACATAAAACACCTGTGCGATCACCCCTTCCCGGTATTTTGGGTTTTTGACAAGTCTTCCAAAAGTTGTCCTGGCTTGCACGGAATGATCTGCATTTTGCGTGACCGGCATTTTTACCATGGCAATAACCACCAATATCACGAGGACCACGAAACCCAGCATTACATATGGGTCGCGGATAATGGCGAGGTCATGGGTGCGGATCACGGCTTTTTCGGCAGAGCTGAGGGTGTCGAAAACCAAATCGCCCGCATCGTTCCTGACATCGGAACCAAGGGAGGTGAGGATGAATTTGGAAGCGATGAACATCCCGAACAACGAACCGACCGGATTAAAGGATTGGGCGAGGTTTAATCTCCGGGTCGCGGTTTCTTCGGGGCCCATGGAAAGGATGTAAGGGTTGGCGGTGGTTTCAAGGAATGCCAGGCCAAAGGTGAGGATATAAAGTGAGCCAAGGAAAAAACCGAACATCTCGAATTTTGCAGCCGGATAGAACAACAACGCACCTGTGGCATAAAGGGCCAGCCCTAACAATATCCCTTTTTTATAACTGTATTTTTTCACGAACAAAGCAGCCGGGACGGCCATGGTCGCATATCCACCGTAAAATGCAAATTGTATGAGAGCCGCTTTTGCATTGGAAATTTCCATAACCGTTTTAAAGGCCGCCACCATGGGATTGGTGATGTCGTTTGCAAATCCCCACAAAGCAAACAAACTGGTTATCAGAATGAAGGGAGCCAGAACCTTTTTGGAAACGACTATTTGTTTTGTGTTTTTCATTTTAACCTCAAAATTAGGGTATTATTTTCAAAGACAAAATTATTCGGATGATTGTCTTATTAATTAAAGATGGAAAGAAAGAAGCCCTGAATTGTCAAATTCAGGGCTTCTTTGAATAGGTACCCGGAGCCGGGGTCGAACCGGCACTCCCAAAGGAACTGGTTTTTGAGACCAGCGCGTCTACCAATTCCGCCATCCGGGCATGAATTGTGATTTAAGGGCGGCAAAAATACTTAAAAATATTCAGAAACAAATAGTTTTCATGAAAATTGTGATTTGGATTTTATCGACTGGATTTTTTCAAAAGTGTATGGCCGATTTGTAAATCTGAACCATCATTTTTGATTTCTATTTCTTATCCCTGCCATAAATTGATATGTTTTTATCTTAATAATTGGAAGAATTCTTTGATTTTATCTTTGGTTTTTATAAAAACCATTCATTATCCATTAAATAATCGAGACAATTTAGTAAATATTAATAGTTGATATAGAGCAGTTTGCAAATTCATGTTGTAATAATGTAACATCCCGTTATTCAAGTGTGAAACTATTGTAAAGTGGGTTTATTTGGTGACCGGTGAAATTATAAACTCCTTTGCAGCATCAACAAAAAAAAGTATTCATTAATTAACAAAACACGATTATGAAATTGAAAATCTTTTCAAAAATTATTTTAGCACTTACAGTGTTAATTATGACAATGTCGGCATCTTTGAATGCCCAAAACTATGACATCTTCTTCTGGTGCTCCGCCGAAGGCAGCCCGATGGGCATGTCAGGAGTTGACGTGACCATTGACGGGACAACCGTCACTTCCGATTTTGACGGCCTTTC
>JAJRTT010000340.1 GCA_024278155.1 Bacteroidota bacterium
CACCTTTCAAGGATCAGCTATCTCCCCAAAAACGACTTGAAGTGTTGAGTTATATTATAACATTGCATGGAACGACACCTGCCAACCCAAAAGCTGCCGAGGGGGATAAACTCGACTGGCCGTATTAAGCCCTTAATTTAAAACTTTTATCATGTTGTTGGCATTTTTCCCCGGTTTTAGGTTTCAAGTGGGCAGTATGCAATATGCAGATTTGCAAACTGCCTACCTGCCAATTACCAACTTTGGTTTTTTGGATTTTTGGGTTTATTCGGGTTAGAAATGTTATGGACCAATAATTTTTGGCTATGGTTTCTCATTTACCATAGCCAAATTTTTTGACCCCGTCAACTATATATTGAACACAATTAAATATTTTAGATATGAGTGAAAAAAACCTTAAAGAAGAACATCATTCATCATATAGGGACAAGCTGTCAACTGTAAGCGAGGAAGGGAAAAGGGTTTGGGTGTATCCCAAAAAACCCAAGGGGAGGTTTTACAATTACAGGAAGCTCGTTTCGGTATTCCTGTTGGCCCTGTTTTTTGTCACACCGTTCCTTAAATATAAGGGAGACCCTATTTTCCTTTTCAATATCATTGAACGGAAGTTTATCCTTTTTGGAATGATATTCTGGCCACAGGATTTCCACCTTGTTGTATTGTCGCTCATCACACTTGTTGTCTTTATTATATTGTTCACCGTTGTTTACGGCAGGGTCTTTTGTGGATGGATATGCCCGCAAACCATTTTCATGGAAATGGTATATCGGCAGGTGGAGTATATGATCGAGGGCGACTTTATGAAGCAAAAAAAGCTGGACAAACAAGATTGGGACTTTGAAAAAGCCTGGAAGAAAAGCCTGAAACACATCATCTTTTTTATAATGTCGTTTGTGATTGCAAATATCTTCGCTTCGTACGTGCTTAGCATTGATAAACTATTGGGCTTATACCGGGATGGATTTACTGCCCATGCAACATTTTTTATTGGCATGACGATCTTTTCGGGCGTTTACTACTTTATATATGCTTTTTTCAGGGAGCAGGTTTGCACCATAGCTTGCCCCTATGGAAGGCTGCAAGGGGTTTTCCTTGATGACAAATCCATTGTGGTGGCCTATGATTACGTGAGGGGCGAACCCAGGGGAAAGAAGGAAAAGGGAGACTGCATTGCTTGCAACAGTTGCGTAAATGTGTGCCCTACGGGAATCGACATCCGTAATGGCACCCAACTGGAGTGTATCAATTGCACTGCTTGTATCGATGCTTGTGATGCTGTTATGGACAGGGTTAAAAAGCCCCGCGGCCTTATCCGTTACGATTCGGAAAAAGGGATAACCGAAAACGAACACAAAATAATGAACCCAAGAACTATTGCGTATTCAGTGGTTTTGCTCATCCTTCTTGGTGTGGTGAGCACTATGCTGTTCCTAAGGACTGATTTTGAAACAACGATTTTAAGGCAAAGGGGAACCCTTTTCCAAAAATATGGGGAAGACAGCTACAGCAATATTTATGAGATCGAATTTGTAAACAAAAGCAGAAAGAGACATGAAGTAGCAATTAAACTACTTGAACCGGAAGGCAAGATTGTGATGATGACCGATGATATTGTGGTTGAAAAAGGAGAAATTGGAAAAGGTAAATTCCTGACCGTCCTAAAAACATCGGAATTAAAATCATCAAGGACAATTTTAAAGTTTGGCCTTTATTCGGATAATGAACTCGTTGAGGAATATAAAGTAACTTTTGTAAGCCCGCGTAAAAAGGAATGATAAACCTTGTAAATTTGCAAAATGAAAATTAATTGGAATTGGGGGACAAAGCTGTTTATAGCCACTGCTATATTCATGCTGTTCCTGCTGGGGATGGTTTATATGACCACCTTGCAGGACAGATCAATGGTAGAGGATGAATATTACCAGAAATCGATGGTTTACCAGGAAACGATGGACAAAAAAAACAATGCGAAACAGCTTGAAGAACAGGTGCGGATCAATATGGGAAACGACTTTTTATCAATTGTGTTCCAGGACTTTTTCAAACCGGAAAGCGTATCAGGGGAGATAAAAATATACAGGCCATCCGATATAAAACTGGATGTACATATCCCCATCAGGTTGGATTCCACTATGGGTTTCCTTTTCCCAAAAAACAAATTGGCCAAAGGGAAATATATCGTAAAGATTGACTATAAAGTTGGGGAAAAGGGATATTACCAGGAACAGGTGGTTTTTGTCGATTAAGCAAAAATTAGTTTTAAATCAGATGACCGGAATCCTTGAGTTTTATATTGCCGCCCTAATCTTTGGTTTTTTCACCAGCTTTCATTGTATCGGAATGTGCGGGCCGATCGCTATAGCGCTCCCCCTAAAAAAGAATAACTGGATTTCAAAAATTATAAGTAGCCTTCTGTACAATTTTGGACGGACCATAACTTATGGGATCCTAGGTGCAATCTTTGGCCTTCTTGGTAAAGGTTTTAAGATGTCAGGTTTTCAACAATGGGTTTCCATAGCTGTTGGGATACTGATGATACTTTCAGTCCTTTTCCCAATGATGTTCAAACAAAAACAATATTTCGACCGGATCATGTACGGTTTTGTTGGGAAAATGATCTCGGCATTCCGGAAACTGTTCCAGAAAAGCTCCTACCCTTCCCTGTTTTTTATCGGGCTGCTAAACGGTTTGTTGCCTTGTGGCCCAGTATATGCGGCCATTGCACTCGCCATAGTTGGCGGTGGGGTTATCTCCGGCTCCATTTATATGATCCTGTTTGGGATCGGGACAATCCCAATTATGCTCAGCCTAAACCTCATAGGCCATACCATCAGCCTAAGCATGAGGAACAAGATCAGGAAAATTGTCCCTGTATTTATTGTAATTATTGGACTTCTTTTTATCCTTCGGGGTTTGGAACTTGGGATTCCCTTCATCAGCCCTCCCGGCAAAATGCTGGTTCCGCATGAGAAAATGATGATGCATTGAGGAAAGTGGAATCAATCCCAATTAGGGTTTCATTTACCCAGCTTATTTATTGGCAAGTCATCTTTTTTAAGGTGGCCAAGCCTGTAAACCGAGGCCGTACATTACGCCCTCAATTAACGATCTATTCCCACAAAAAGTGATATTCCACCGAAAAAAATAAATTTCCACAACTCATTTTTATTGAACTATTCTTTATAAATTAGCCCGTTGATTCGATTTTAAAATTTTAATATAAAAACAATATGGAAAATACAGATTGGGGGAATTTACCCTTTGGTTATTTCAAGACAGATTACAATGTAAGATGCTATTACAGAGATGGGAAATGGGGCAAAATTGAGGTTTCCGATTCGGAATACATCAATATCCACATGGCTGCAACAGCATTGCATTATGGACAGGAAGCTTTTGAAGGGATGAAAGTTTTCAGGGGAAAAGACGGAAAAATCCGTGTGTTCCGTTGGGAGGAAAATGCAAAACGGATGCAACGCTCCTGCGATGGGATCATGATGGCCGAGCCACCGGCAGAACTTTTTAAAGAGATGATGCTGAAAGTGATCAAGCTCAACGAAAAATACATCCCGCCCCCTGGTTTGGGAGCTGCTTTGTATATAAGGCCCTTGACAATTGGCACCGGGCCACAGGTTGGCGTAAAACCTGCCGGGGAATATTTGTTCATGATATTTGTTGGCCCTGTTGGCCCTTATTTTAAAGAAGGTTTTAGCCCGGTGAATGTCCAGATCGTGACCGATTACGACCGTACCGCCCCCAACGGGACCGGCCATATTAAAGTCGGTGGGAATTATGCTGCAAGCCTCCGCCCTGCTGACAGGGCACATAAAGAAGGCTTTTCGACCGTTTTGTTCCTCGATTCAAAAAACCACCAGTACATTGATGAGGCCGGCCCAGCCAATTTCTTTGGGATAAAGGGGAACACATATGTTACACCAGATTCGCACACTATCCTGCCCTCCATCACCAATATGAGTTTGCGTCAGATTGCAAAAGACCTGGGAATGACGGTCGAAAAAAGGCCCGTTGCCCTGGGTGAACTGGAAGGTTTTGACGAAGTAGGCGCATGTGGAACAGCCGCAGTAATTTCCCCTATTAAGAAAATCGTGAACAGGGAAAGTGGCAAAGAATACAATTATTGCCTGAACGGGAAAGCCGGCCCAATCTCGACCAAATTGTACCAAACACTAAAGGGGATACAGGAAGGTGAAATCGAAGACAAACATGGATGGAACTTAATTGTTGATTAGTCCCGGCAATCTTTAAAACTGCCAAACTAAACCGATTCCCCCATCTCCTTTGTGGAAAGCAAACCACAAGCGGCATCGATATCCTGTCCACGGGAGGCGCGCAATGTGGTACGGAGGCCTTTTTTGTTCAGGGCCTCCATAAAACTGTTCAGTACGGGAAAGTCAGGGGAAACCCACTCGGAACCGGGAACGGGATGAAAACGGATGAGGTTGATACGGCAACGGATACCGTTTAAAAGTTTTGCCAGTTGGTTAACATGACGGGAAGTGTCGTTCAAACCCTTAAAGACAATGTACTCAAAGGAAACCCTTCGTTGTTTTCCAAAATCGAACTTACGGATGGCACTTACCACATGCTCGATGGGATGGTTGTTCTGTACAGGCATTAAATTTTTCCGCTCTTCATCAAAGGGAGTGTGCAGGCTTATTGCCAGATGGCATTCGCTCTCCACAAGGAATTTCTCCATGGCAGGGATGACCCCAATAGTAGAAACCGTGATCCTGCGGGGGCTCATGGCAAAACCCCAATCGGAAGTGAGTATCTCAAGGCTTTGCACCATATTCTGGTAATTGTCAAAAGGCTCGCCCATGCCCATATAAACAATATTGGTAAGGTTTTCCCTTTCGGGCAGGCTTCTGATCTGGTTCACTATTTCACCTGCTGTAAGGCTTCCCTGAAAGCCCTGCTTTCCGGTCATACAAAACCGGCAACCCATCCGGCATCCCACCTGCGAAGATACGCAAAGCGTTGCCCTGCTTTTATCGGGGATATAAGCGGCTTCCACAAATTTTCCGTCATGTACGGGAAACAAGTATTTTTTTGTCCCATCATTTGAAACCTGAACGGTTTTAAAAGGGGAAATACCCAAATCGAAATTATTCTCCAAAAGTGCACGTGCTTTCAACGAGAGGTTCGTCATCTCCTCTATGGTAACAATCTCTTTTTTGTACAGCCAGCCAGAAATCTGTTTTGCAGTAAAATCAGGAAGCCCGTACTGTTTTACAATGTCTTTTAATTGATTGAGCGTTTTGCCAAATAATATTTCTTTCATACAATTACCACATAAGAGATGAAATGCAAAATTAATCAATTCCCTGTTCAAAGTGAATTTATTCCCGTTCAGCAAAATTTTGTTTGAATCATATGCCCCCTTGTGTTTATTTGCAAAAAATCAGAATGGAACAGCTTATGAAACTCAAACATCTTTCTTACGGTTTATTTCTCTTTCTTTCATTTTTGTTCATTTACTCGTGTACGCACACACCCGAGGAAATCATCAAGCCCACGCCACCGGGCAACGGCAACACAGACCCGCCAATCGACACGATTGCCTGCGATTCGTCCAATGTTACCTATCCGGGGACAGTTGTCCCATTGTTGGATGCGTACTGCTTCACTTGTCACAGTGGCCCAACACCTTTGGGAGGCCTGGACTTTACGGATTATGGCCAATTGGCTTTTGTAGCGGAGAATGGGGCTTTGATCGGCTCATTAAAACACCTTGAAGGGTTTGAGCCCATGCCACAGGGAAGCAACAAACTATCGGAATGTGAAATTTCCCTGATTGAAATGTGGGTAAACGATACAACATTTACGACACCACCGGACACAACCATCTGCGATTCGTCTTTTGTGACCTATCCCGGAACCATTGTCCCCATTTTTGAAGCCCATTGTATTGGTTGCCATGGCCCGCCAACACCCTTGGCCGGAATTGATTTAACAAAGTTTGAAGATGTCGCTGTTATTGCCCAGAGTGGCCAGCTCATGGGATCCATCCTTCATTTGCCCGGATATTCGGAAATGCCCAAAAACGGGCCAGCCCTCACGGATTGCGAAACGGCATTGATACAAAAATGGATAAACGACACGACTTTTGCCACTGGTGGTGGATCGCCCTGCGACCCGGACACGGTTTATTTCCAAAATACCGTTCTGCCTTTATTGCAATCAAGTTGCGCAATTACAGGTTGCCACGATGAAATCTCCCATGAGGAAGGTGTGATATTGACCACCTATCAGAAAATAATGCAAACTGCCGAAATAAGTCCGTTTCAGCCCCTCAACAGTAAACTTTACGATGTGGTCAAAGATGATTTCCAGTCGGACAGGATGCCGCCAACTCCCGCCCCGCCCTTCACGCAAGACCAAAAGGACATAATATATAACTGGATTTTGCAAGGGGCTTTAAACAACTATTGCGAGAGCGAAGATTGTGATTCGGTAAATGTAACATTTTCGGGAACGGTTTTCCCAATTATCCAGAACAATTGCTACGGCTGCCATAGCGGCTCAAACCCAAGTGGTGGAATAAGTCTCGCGAATTACAACCAGGTTAAAAATGCGGTAAGTATTCCCCCGGGAACAAGTGGCAGCCTTTTGGGGTCAATAACATGGGCCAGCGGGAATTCGCCCATGCCGAAAAACGGGAACAAATTATCGGATTGCAAAATTGCCCAAATCAATAAATGGATAGAAGATGGGATGCCTAACAACTAACATTAAACCTTTTGGGTCGGAGTTGGCTTCGGGCAGTGGCGACCCGGAAGGTTGAAAAAAAGCAGTTGGCAAAATGACAAAAGCAATTATCAGAAACAAGAAAATACACGATGCAAAGAATCATTAAATTAACACTTTTCATAACCGGGATATTTGTTTTCCAGGCTTGCTATTTCGACAAGGAGGAGCTTTTGTACCCTTCGGTGAACGGATGCGACACAACGAATGTGACATACTCGGGAACTGTTGCCCCCATCCTTGAAAGCAACTGCAATACTTGCCATAGCGGAACAGATCCTTTTGCAGGGATTCTGACAGACAACTACGATGATTTGAAAACCATTGTGGACAACGGGAGGTTTTGGGGCGCAACTTCACATGACCCCAACTTTTCGCCCATGCCAAAAGACCGGCCACAGCTTTCGGAATGTTCGCTTTTGCAAATTGATATATGGATCAAAAACGGGGCATTGAATGATTGATCGGAAAAAATGCACCAAGACACATCCCGCCACTTCACCACCAATCGCACCTCCCTTTCCTCGCTTTCGCTTAGTTTTAGCGGAGCAAAGCCAAGAGGGGAGCTTAAAAAACAAAATTCAAAAAAGAATGAAACTGAAACTGATTAACGTACTCTTTATCTTTTTGGGGATCGGCAATGTTGCCGTTTCACAAGACGACCTGATGGATCTGCTCGGGAGCGATGAACCGACAACGAATTATACCTATGCAACCTTTAAGACCACACGGGTAATCAATGCCCAATCCGTGGAGAACCCGGCAAAAGGCGTATTGCTCTTTTTGATCCAGCACCGCTTCGGAAGGTTGAATTCCGGGGCTTATGAACTGTTTGGGCTCGATCAGGCAACACTCCGCCTTGGGTTTGAATACGGCATTACCGAGAGGCTGGCCATTGGGATTGGAAGGAGCACTTACCAAAAAACCTTTGATGGTTTTGTGAAATACAAAGTACTGCAACAAAGCACCGGTTTGAAAAACATGCCCATAACGCTGACCTATATCGCAACTGCCGACATCATTTCATTGAAATGGGAAGATTATACCGACCCTGACCGCAACAATTATTTCAGTTCACGGGTTTCATACACCCACCAACTTTTGCTTGCGCGGAAGTTCAACAAAAGCCTGTCGTTGCAACTTATGCCAACCTTGGTCCATAAAAACCTGGTGAAATACGAAAACGACAAAAACAACATCTATTCCCTGGGGCTTGGCGGCAGGTACAAAATCACCAACCGAACTTCCATCAATGCCGAGTATTTCTATGTTTTCCCCGACCAGGTCCATTCCGATATCGACAATTCCCTTTCCATTGGTTTCGATATTGAAACGGGCGGTCATGTTTTCCAATTGGTCTTCACAAATTCAAAAGCCATGTTCGACAGGGGGTTTATTACCGAAACACAGGGCAAATGGGAAAAAGGGGACATTTATTTCGGGTTTAATATTTCAAGGGTGTTTACCTTGCGGAAACCGGAATCTTTTAAAAAGTAATTTGTGCCGTACACCTAATTTAGCTTTACTGTAATTGGCTTTGCGTATTTTATTTCTTAACTTTGACCAATCGTTATAATATTCAATAAATGAAAGCAATGATAAATTCAATTACTGCTGATGACAATCAAATTACAACTTAATTACCATTTAATTACTTTTCCCCTTTTCTTAATTTCAATCACAGGTTTTCGCAATCGGATATTTCTGAAAGAATAAACCTTGGCCCCGGGCCTGAAGATATTGTCCTTGACACTCTGGGCACCGAAAGGCTGTTGATTTCCTGTGCCGAGAGACGAAAAGGCCCAACAAAGGGAAACGGGATTTGGGAATATGATTTGAAAACAAAAAAAGCCAGGAAACTTGAGGTCAACCTTATGGCCGACAGGCCTTTCAATCCACATGGGATTTACCTGATTTACGAAAATGGCGGAAAATACCTTTTCGTGATCAACCACATTTCAAAAAAGCAAAACGAGATTATCCGGTTCAGGGTGCTCACAAACTCATTGGCTGAGGAAAAGGCTTTCCGGGACAAACTTGTGAAACACCCGAACGATATTTATGCTGCCAACAAAAACGAGTTTTATTTTACCAACGACAGGCCCTTCTGCGGAAGCATTACAAAATACGACCAGGGAAAATATTCACTGATCGCCAAAACCCTCCATTTCCCAAATGGCATACAGGGATTGGACGACACGCTTTATCTGAGCACAAGCATTTCCAATAAGGTTTTTCAAATTTACAAAACCAAATCGGCATATAAACGGAAGAAACTGCTGAAGGTGAAAGGGGGCGATAATTTTTCGGTAAACGGGAAAAACAGCCTTTTGCTCACTTCCCACCCAAAGCTTGTGAAATTCCTGAATCATGCCAAAAACCCTGAAAAGAAATCCCCCTCACAGGTTTTTGAAATAAATACATTAACAGGTGAAAAAAAATTGATTTTCTCTTCTGAAGGGGAAGATATCAGTGCGGTTTCCCTTGCCGTGAGATACAAAGATTTCCTTTACCTCGGACAGGTGTTTGAGGGGTTTATTTTGAAAGTTCCGGTTAAATAGCAATTCTTGTCGATTGTTTTCTTGATTCGTGGATTGCAAATCCAAGAAGATGTATTAAGTTCGGGATAGCATATCCCGAACAGCTACGAACAAAACTGTCATATTAAAAGCAGGCTTTGGAATTACATATTTTATGTTGCATATTTTATGTTGCATATTTTACGTAAAATGCATATCTTTGCAAAAATGATTCAACAAAAACACCATGAACCCATTTACCACCCGATATAACCCAGGGCATTTTTGCGACAGGGAAAAGGAGATAAAACAACTGAGAGCCAATATCGACAACGGACTAAACACATTGTTGCACAGTCCCCGGAGACTTGGCAAAACAGCACTTATCAGGCATCTTTTTCACAAACTTGAAAAAAGCAGGAAACACGAAACAATTTTTGTGGATTTGTTTGCCACATCGGGAATGGAAGATTTGATAACAATCCTGTCGGAAAAAATCCTTGAAAGGTATCACAGAAAGAACTTTTTTGATGGGATCAAAAATGTATTAAAAGGTGTAAGCACATCTATTACCATTGACGAAACCGGGAAGCCCGAGCTTAAGCTTCAACTTGGAGAATCGAACAAAAAAACAACATTGGAACAATTGTTAAAATACCTTGAAGCCAGGAAAAAACAAGTTGTTGTTGCTTTTGATGAATTCCAGGAAGTAGTCAAGTATCCTGAAAAAGCAGAGGCCATTTTGCGAACTGCCATCCAGCCCCTTTCCAGGGTTTTGTTTATTTTTTCGGGAAGCTCGAGCCATTTGCTCCGTGAAATGTTTTTTAGCGCAAAAAGGCCTTTTTACCAGAGTGCGGCAGTTATGGTATTGGATAAAATATCCCCTGACAAATACTTCGATTTCATTGGTTCTACATTTAAAGAGTATTCCAAGGACGCAGAACCGGAAGCCATTGGGCGCATTATGGATTTTACCGAAGGTTACACTTACTACACACAATTTATTTCGAACCTTGCATTTTATCAGACCGAAAAAAAACTGACCACCGATATTGTAACGCAAGTGATCTCTGATTATCTTGAAAGCAACAAAACCGATTACCAAAACCTCCTGAACCTATTGTCGGAAAATCAAAAGAGAATTTCGATTTCGGTTGCAAAGGAGGGTATTGTGGCAAAACCAATGGCCATAGAATTTATAACAAAGCACAAACTACCATCAATTTCATCTGTTTCACAAGCCATAAAAACATTAACCAATAAAGAAATATTGTACAGGGCAAATGAGGGCTATACGGTTTACGATGTTTTTTTCAAGCGGTTCCTGCAAAGATATTATTAGTCCCAGAATCTTTGTCTATTGAAGTTGCATACTTCAATGGACCGAGGGATCATCACCATAAAATAAAAAGGCTCCATCCCTGAAACCTTTTTAAAAAAATTTAATAAACTTTACTAATTGTAATCAATTATTTCATAAGTACCAGCTTTTGTACCGATGATTGGTTGCCGGCCGAAACTTTAACAAAATAATATCCTGAACTTACATCTACCCCTGTATTGCTATTGCCGTCCCATAAAATAATTTGGTTACCGGACGACCTGTTGTCATTCGTCCTCGAATATACCATCTGCCCGGTAGCATTGAATATCTTTACGTCAACACTTGCGGGGTTCATAAGCAGGAAATTGATTTTTACCGGTCCGTTTGATGGGTTTGGGTACAGTCCAAAATTCAGGAGGCTCATTTCTTTTACTGCTGTTTCGCCATGCATATTGGCCGCTTCGCTTGCAGCTTGTACAATGGTTTTATCAGGGATATCGTCATTTGGGTCATCATTGTGGCAGCCCAGGCAAGAAAAACGGGGGCTCAGTGCAGCTTCCCTTTCCTCATCATCTTTTACTGCACTTCCATCTTCATTGAACATGGAATTGGTATCGGCAATAATCGTAAACAAGTGTGACCTCACATCCCCTTTGTATCCGCTCTCGCCCCTTGTTGTGCCAGACTTCGCGGCAAAAGGCATATGACAATCTATACAGGTGGCATCATCAGTGTGGTTTGTCAATGCGGCCTGATCGGGATGACAAGTGGTACAGTTCATTGTAATTCCGTCCCCGTCCCAGATCACGCGCTTATGTGGATCGTGGCATGTGGCACAACTAAAACCATTCTCATAATGTTTTGTTGAAACAAATTCGTCCCATTGCTCGTGGTGCTTGATAAAACCACCACTTGAGTTAATGGGGTTGGTATAGCTCCGGTTGTGGCAGGTACCACACAAGAAGTTAATGTCATTGCCATTTGGATCGGGTGTTTGCACCACCCCATCAATTGTCAATCCACCGCTTGCATTGTCTTGATGGGCAAATTCATAGACCTTGTCGATATTGGAAGTAGTTGGGCTGGCAACGTGCTCGCTTCCCGGGCCATGGCAGCTTTCGCAACCCACGCCCCCTTCGGTAAATGTCCCAAGGCCTTCAACCCCGTCCAACCATGTCCCAAGGGTATCACCGCCGGTCGTATGGCATTTAAAACAACTGTAGTTATAAATCTTAACGTCTCCCGGGTGATAATCGACCCAACCATAGTCAACCCCTCCGTAGAAATTAAATTGGTTATGGCCATATCCGGGACTGTACATGCTTCCGGCAGTCCCAACAATATGCCCGTCGTTCCCAACAAAGCGCGCTTTCCAGCCATAACCACCAATGACCCCGGCAATCTGTGACCAGTCATGGGATCCATCACCAAGGTTCGGCATCCACGTTGATTCAAAATTAATGGCCTCGGGTGGATAAACAGGTGGTTGGCCGTTTTCGACAACTGAAAATTTGTAAGGGTGGCCCGATGCCAGCCAATTGTCATAATTTTCTAAATGGCAGGCCGAACACGCTTCGGAACCCACAAAACTTTGTGCCTGAACATACGAATATGAACCCATGAACAGCGCAAACGCAACGATTAAAAGTAGATGTTTTTTCATAATTTGATTGTTTTGTAAATATTAAACTAAGATTGAATGCTATTGAATGCTATTGAATACCCATTAAATTTCGCATTTTTTTTAGTTGGCTATATTAAATAACATTCATAAAATTACCTACATTTGTGCATTGATTGATTTCCATGATTCAATTGATATAGATTAATATTATATTGACAAATATCAATTTATTTTCGATTAAACCCCTTAACTCATTGATTTTATGGCTAAATTTTCAAAAGATTCAACTTGTTATGCCTGTAACCTCAAACACAACCTCTTCCGGTTTTTAACAGATGACGAACTAAAATACATCAATAAATCCCGATATGAAGTACATTACAAAAAGGGGGAGAACATTTTCAAACAGGGGGACGCATTTACCCATATTGCCTGCCTTACCTACGGCATGGCCAAGGTGTACCTCGAAGGCGAAAACGATAAAAATGTTATCCTCAGGTTACTAAGGCCTGTTGAATTGATCGGTAGCCCTGGTTTCCAGGTTGACAGCAGGCATCATTTTTCCGTTGTCACGATCCAGGATTCCAGGGCTTGTTTTATTGATGCCAATGTGTTTGAACAGGTCTTAAAAAGCAATTCACCTTTCAACCTTGAGTTTATCAAATACATTAATAGCGCAACCATACGATTGTTCAATAAATTGACAGGGCTCACCGGGAAACATATGCATGGAAGGATTGCAGATGCCCTTTTATACCTCTCCGACCAGGTTTACAAAAAATCATCTTTCACCACAAATCTTTCGAGACAGGATATTGCCGATATGACGGCTCTAACGAAAGAAAGCTGTATAAGGATACTCAAAGAGTTCAAAGATGAAGGGATTATTGAATATGGTTCAAACTCGTTCAACTTGCTGGACAAGGAAAAGCTTGAAATGATCAGCAGGGTTTCCTGATTATGGCATTTCACCCTTTTCGGGAGATTGGCCAAAGCCAAACACCCCGCCAGTTGAAGTGCACAGGTGGACAGGTCAAAATCTTCCCGGAAAAACACTTTCGTTGATTGCCGGTTAAAAAAGGGGGGCCAACAACCAAAAGGTTTACGTAAGCAAAGATTTGAAAACCTGTTTTTAAAATCAGATTGCGTTTTCTTCCCTCCCATCGCCATGAAGTGCAAACCTCCCCTTCTCTACTGGATGAACCGGTTATTTGTCGTTCCAGGGCCAGCCCCCAAATTCCGTTTTCCGGTAATCGTCGAAAGCTTGTTGGATTTCTTTCTGGGAATCCATTACAAAAGGGCCATACTGAACAACCGGCTCCCCGATTGGTTTGCCCTCGAGGATGAGCATAAAGCCTTCTTCGTCCCCATTCTGGAACGAGATGTCTTCGTCCGCTTTAAGGTGGGCCAAATGGTTTTCTTTTATTGTTTCACCTTCGACTATTGTTTCACCTTCGACCGCTACCGTGCCCCCTTTATAAAAATAAATCGTACGCCTTGCCCCAGACAGGGTTGCGGGCAATACCCATTTGGCATTTGCTTCCATCTTTACCGTAAAAACACCCACGGCATTTCCAGGGTTTGACGCCCACGAGTTGGGAGTTGGGGCAGGGGCTTTTGTTCCGTGCAATTTTCCGGCAACTACCTCAACGCTTGTGGTATGTCCGTCCCCATCATTTAACCGAAGAACCGGAATTGCCTCTTTCCATAACATTTTGAAGTGGGGTTCCACAAATTTTTTCGCTTTTGGCAAATTCAACCAAACCTGGAATATCTCCAAAGGATTGGGATTGTCACGGTGGACAAGCGGGAACATTTCGGAGTGCTGTATCCCTTTCCCTGCCGTCATCCATTGCACATCTCCCGCCATAAACCGCCCCTTTGCCCCAAGGGAATCCGAATGGTCCACTACACCCTGTTTGTTGATGGTGATGGTTTCGAAACCCCGGTGCGGATGATACGGAAAACCGGGGATATTGCTTCCATGGTACATCCGCCAACCGTCTTTAAGGGTAAAATCGGAACCGATGTTCCGGCCCCTCAGGTTATTCAAATCAACCCCCATTTGCTGATTCCCCGCCGGATAATCATCTTTGTGGTAAGCACAGAACAAAAAAGGGTCCTGCGTTTCCCAGGGAAACCCCAAGGGTTTTGTTTGTATTGGTTTTCTCATTGCTTATTTCCTTCCTATTAAGCGGATGACATTGGCCTTTCCAAAATGACCTTTGCCTTCGTTCAAAAAGACTTCGTCTTCCCATATTTTCTTTTCGGCCAGCCCGCTGAAGTCTTCTTCCAACTCTTCTATCGAGAACAATATTTCAACCCTGGGAGGGCCTCCGGTGGTATTGTTGATTTGCTTTTTCGAAAAGGCTTCGAGCAAAACCACACCACCCGGCCTTACAAATCGCATCAACTTTAGATGGTTGTTTTTTCGGTTCATTGCATGTACAAAAAACAGGGCCATAAGATCGAATGAGTTTTCTTCAAAATCGGCACCATCAATGGATATGCCCTTATAAATTATTTCCACATTGTTTTCCCCGGCCAGTTTTTCAGCTTTCTTTTTGCCCTGCTCGCTTGAATCAAAAGCCGTTACCTGCCATCCCGTTTTTGCGGCAAAAACGGCATTTCGCCCCTCGCCTTCCGCAGGTAACAAAATCTTTCCGGGCCGAAAACGCAAAAGTTGCTCCCTGAAAAAATCATTGGGGCGTTTCCCATACATATATTCTTCGCTTTTATAGCGTTGGTCCCACGAGTTCATGACGCCAGACTTTATCCTTCGAAATTGATCTTCCGGTGCGATCCATCGCAATACGGCTTGTTGGCAGAAGCACCACAACGGCAAAAGGCAGTGGTTTTTTCTTTGACTTCAGTATTTCCGTCTTTACCCGTAAGGCTTATCGTTCCATGGACCAAAAGAGGCCCGTTTGCCATTACTTCCACTTTTACCCCAGTGGATAGGGTTTCGTCATTTTTAGTTTCAATAGTCATATCTTTATTTTGTTCAATAGTTTATAAAATGTTTTTGATTCGCTTTCATTCAAAAAATCACTGAAAAAATTGCCCACGGCCTCTTTTCCTTTTTTATGGGCCAATTCAAAAACCTGTTTCCCTTTTTCGGTGATCCCAATATCCACCTTTCGTCTGTTTTCCTTGCAGGTTTCCCTGTAAACCAGGCCTTTCTTTTCAAGCCTGTCCATCAGTCTTGTAATATCGGGCTGATTGACAATTAAACTTTCCTTAATGTCTTTTGGGCTCAATACTTCAGGGTTTTTACGATACAAAAGGTAAAGCACGTTCAGTTGGGGATGTGTCAGTCCCAAAGGCTTCAATGCCTTTTTGACTTGATCTTCCACTTTGTGCGAAAGCCCCAAAAACTTATAGTAAACAAGTTCATATTTATTTTCTGAAGTTTCCATATATCCTATAACAGTTTAAAACAATATTTGTTTACAACAAATATAAAAAAACAAAAATAAAGTCTTTTTATGCACGGCTTGAACCATTATAATGGAATCACTATTGTTTCACGAATTTCGTCCACCGGACAATCCCGCTTGAAGTTGAAACCCGCAAATTATAAACCCCTTTATCCAATTGCCTGACATCAATGCTGGATTCTTTAATGTTTACATTGTGTTTGCCGATCAGTGTTTTTCCTTCCATACCGGTGATATGAATATTGACTTTTCCCGAACTATTGCTTCCCGAATTCAGGATCGTGATTCAATCGAGAGCAGGATTTGGGAAAACAGTAAATCCTGAAAGGGATTTATCAGGGATCCGTGTTTGGATATCATTTCCTATTTTGACCACAAAGACATAAAGCCCTTCATCGGGTGTTATGGTGCTTGTATCAACGGTGACCTTCCCGTGTGCCGTCCCCGACAAATAAACAAAACCAGGGTCTTTGGCAACAACCTTTGGCCTGGGACAGGTTACGTCCTCAATGAACTTGACCCATTGCACTTCTCCAAGACTGTTGTATTTTGCGAGATAGGAACTGTAGGAAAACCCCGGATCATATGGTACACCACCAAAAACCGCATTGGCATCCGCACAAGATCCGGCTGAATAGATATTCCCTTTACTGTCCACCGAAACCGAAGAAATCACAGGTATGTTGTTTTGCTCAATCCCTAAAAGCAGGTTTTCATCCCTATCGTATTTCGTGATATAGCATTGGTTTGTCAGGGAGGCTTGTCCCAAATAAATATTGTTTTCAGCATCCAGGGCTATTTCTAAACCATGAATACCAGATGAATTGTAGTCTTTGGAAATATACCAATCCAATTGCAATGAACAGGTCCCGTAACCGGTGTC
>JAJRTT010000341.1 GCA_024278155.1 Bacteroidota bacterium
ACGATCCGGCACCATTGTCTTCTACTTCCACGGTCAACGAAAATGTTGGATTCGATTCGTAGTTCAATGCACTGCTGTTCGCAACAGATATTGCCCCGGAATCAGAATCAATCTGGAAAGCACCGGATGTGTTCCCGGCAATTATGGAATAGCTCAAAGTCTGGCCACTGTCAGGATCGGAAGCACTTACAATCCCCACGGTAGTGCCGTTTGCCGAATTCTCGTCAACAGCAAAAGAAGCAATTGAAATATTTGGGCTTTCGTTCACGTCGTTCAGGTTAATTGTTATTGTTGCCTGGTTTGTCAGATTACCGGCACCATTGTCCTGAACCTGTACAGTAAGCGAAAAAGATGGGTTCGACTCAAAGTTGAGCAACGAATTATTGGCCACGGTCAATTCGCCATTTGCCGAATTAATCGCAAATGTATTTCCGGTATTCCCATTTGTTATTGAAAAGGTCAAAACCTGTCCGGCATCCGGGTCACTGGCCACTACCGTACCCACAATTTGTCCATTGGCGGAATTTTCATCCAACTGAAAACCCTGGTCTGCAATATTGGGCATATTGTTCGTTCCCTCAATAAATTCAAAAGAACCAAGCTCAGGCCCTGTTCCTTGCGGAACTGCAGTACTGTCAATATCAATCGGGATATTCAAATCCGTCCCCGTGTTTAAGCAAGGAGAAGATGCTGACAACCTGAAATTTACGCCGTTCTCTATAAAACCCGGATCACTGACCATGGAATTAGCCCCCAGGGTCACCCCGGTAAGCATTTGTGAATACTGGTAATTATAGTTATTGTAATCACTCTCGAAATCAGTTACATTATTATTGTAAACCGACGTATTTGACTTCCCGGGATAATAGAATAAAATATTGTTCTTCATTCCAAGGAAACCACCGCCATTTCCATTTACGTCCATTCCCTCATTTTCGTAGAATACACAATTATAGACCTCTGTGTAATCCGTGTTCCCGCTCATAATAGCTTCGGGGAGTTCCCTGAAAATATTATAATGGCTGATCAATGTGTCATTTTGGGCATAAATGCCCGTGACCCCACCTTGGGCAGGATTCGATTTGATTTCATTATAGCGCACAATGGCACCGGGACATTGTTTGAGGAAAATCCCCGCACCGCCATTTCCAGATGCTATTGGAGTTGTGAGGGTATTGTTCTCAATTATAATCCAGCCATCGGTATATCCACCTGTTTCATTGTAGATAATGCAAAATTTGTTGCCGGTATCGCCCCTGTCAATAGTGCAATTGTGTACGTGTGCCGTTTTTGTGCCATTAAACTGAATGCCATCTCCCCCGGCATTTGCAGGATCATCAAAATATTTTTGGTTTGCACTATAGATATTACAATAACCCACTTCCACCATATCACCATGATCGAAATACAAGGCATCATCATATGAATGGTGGATTTCCGAATTCAAGATTGATATATTCTTAAAAGTCGTACCGGACTCGACCATAAACACATTCCAGTTGCCATGATGGAGTTCACAATTCGTAACTGTAAGCCCATCCATGTCCCAACCACCTACTTGCCAATCACCGGCAACTTTTATCAAGGCATCAGGGAAACTGGGCTCCCCGCTCAAGTGCATGGAATCGATTGTTATGTTGTTGCAGGCCCCAATACTGAACAATTCAGAACCTGTCCCACCATTGTCGAACGCAATGACCGGGAGGATATTTCCAGGGCCGTAAGCCCCAAATTCAACATTGATGTTTCGGTACAAAGATATGGGAGCGGAAACCGTATCGGAGGTGCCCCGTAATTGAAAATAACTGGAATTGTCCTGTATTACCACATCGGCCCATGTGTCAAAAGGGTGGCCAAGGCTCCCATCTTCCAGGGGATCGTTGGTGTTCAAGGGATTTATGTAATAATTCATTCCAGGGCCGGGGGCGGGTATGTATTCATATGCCCCTATGTCGCGAACCCCTTGGATATTGTTGCCGGCAAGGTCAACGGTATAGCCCGGATAGGTATAGCCGGCATCTTTGGCAGGCGATGTTCCGGTAATCCCAAAATCCCCGTTTCCCCAATCTTCAAAACCCGGGTTGATGTTCCATGTTGCCGGATTCCCGTTTACCACAATGTTGTTGGTGGAATCCAAAACGGTTGTCCCTGTCAATGCTATTGGGTTAACACCCGTGTGCAGTGCCATAATGTTGTTCTTAAAAGCCATGTCACCGCTTATACCTGTCAAGATAACGGTGGACGACTGGCCAACGAAAGTATTGTTGTAGTAATTCGTAATCCTGTTTTGCGATGTCCCGGCTATATTTATGGTATTGACAGAATCAATTAAATTATAATTAAAATCAAGGCTGTCAGCCCTGAAGTGCATCAAGCTAACAGTGGATTCTGCCGATGAGAACCCCCTGCCAAGGAACTTATTGTACGAAATTTCGTGCAAGCCCGATTCAGAAATATAAATACACGCACCTCCGTCGCCACCAATGGAATCTTTGGGCGGAATAATCGTATTGTTCAATATCTTTCCCCTGTATGGTTGGTACGATACAGCACCTATGATTATACAAAATTTGTTCCCGGTCCAACTCCGGTCGATAATATTGTTCTGGATAAGGTAATCCATTCCATGTACCTGTATTGCATCACCGCCCGCATCTGTATTAGTGTGCCCTACGGTATGCCACCGCCTGTTGATCCTGTACAGGTTGCAATTCTGAATGGTCACGTTTTCGATGCCTCCAAATATCCCATCCAGGCCTATATCAAAAATCTCACAACCATCAATCATAAAACCATCCACTATTCCGCCCTGGTTAAATTGCTGCACAACGATACCACTGCCCCACCTATGTATCTTACAGTTCTGAATCGTGGTGTTCGTGAGGTCGATTCCCGTAACAGGGTCAGAAGATATATGGATAGCATCCTGCCCAAATACACCATTGTACCCATAGTTCCCTATCAATTCCAAATCCTGGATGGTAACATTGTGGGTATATTTTATATAAACGCCTTGCACTCCTTGTGTGAAGGTAACCTGTGGCCGGTCACCGCTACCATAGGCCCCAAATGTGATATTGTTCAGTTCGGCATAAATATAAATCATGGTGGAAGTCCTGTTTTCGACCGTTCCGCGTTTTTGAAGGTAGGTCGTATTGCTTGAAATCGTTATATCGCTCCACGAATCAAAGGGGTTTCCGATAGACCCATCCCCACCGTTTCCCGCTGTTGGGTCGATATAATAAGTTGTTTGGGCCAAGGCGACAGCCCCGTATAAAAGGATCAATACTACAATCAGCATAAAGAGTTTCAGGTTTACGAATGAGGTTCTTGTTCTCGCACCATAGGACAGTGATTTCATAGTTTCTAGTTATATTAGTTTTTTATTTTGTAGAATTGCAAAACCACAATACCCTGGAATTCCTGATACCGTGGAAATACAACAATCAACCCATGTGCTCCTAAATACTGTGCCATCCTAATAAAGACAGACATATCAAACTCTGTATATGGTACTTACATTTCAAATGCAGGGCAAGAGACTTATCCGAAAACGGATAAACACGACTGGAAACGTAGAGGCTTTTCAGTTCAAAGGAGACAACGGACCCAACTTGGCAGGGATAAACCAAAATCAGGGAAATTACTTTGGCGCTCGCGGCATATGTCCCCTGTTTGCCGTTCCCGAACAATCCTATATCATTTTAATCCCCCGCCCAAAGGCGTGAATATCGTTTAAGCGCATAAATAATGGCATAAACGAAACAATAATTACTTTTTCGGCGTAGTAATAAATCAATCAAAATTGAAACTTTTTCGTTGTTTTAGTGTTATTCTATATTTTCTACCTTTGCGGAAAATCGACCTATAAAAATTATGATCATGCAATTAGTTTTGGATTTAGCAAAATCAATAAATGAGAACAAAGCGCATAATGCCTTCTTTATCAAAGAGAAGTATTTCACATATGGCGATCTCGCTAAAATGGTTTCGGGGATAAGGCAATTGATACGCTCAGGCGCCCAAAAGGGAGAAAAGCAAATTGGACTGATCCTGAACGACGACCTTGAAACCTATGCTGCAATAATCGCACTTTGGATGGAGGGCAGGGCTTATGTCCCCCTGAACCCAAAAAGCCCATCTGACAGAAACCACAAAGTAATAAAACAAGCCGATATCACTTCGATTATAGATTCATCGGGAAAAGCCGTATATCCCGAATTTAATACCATTGCATCCAAAGGTGCGTTTGGCCCGGAAACCGATTTATATCCGGTTTCAACCGCCGATACCGAACTGGCATACATATTTTTCACCTCAGGCACAACAGGTGAGCCTAAAGGAGTTCCCATTACACGGGGCAACGTAACTGCATTTGTTGAAGCATTTTGGGACTTGGGGATAAGGATCGATAAAGATGACAGGGTGTTGCAAATGTTCGAGCTGACCTTTGACCTGTCGGTGATGTCATATCTGGTGCCATTGCTTAAAGGTGCCTGTGTTTACCCGATCCCAAACGATAAAATAAAATACAACTACATCTTTGAGCTCATGGACGAACATGGCCTCACGGTTGTACTTATGGTCCCCTCCATCCTTCATTACCTCCGGCCTTATTTTGACGAAATACATGCACCTGACATGAAATATAGCTTGTTTTGTGGCGAAGCACTCCCTTTGGACGTAACAGAGGAATGGAGCCGATGCCTGCCCAACGCCGAAATCAGCAATGTTTATGGCCCAACGGAAAACACCATATTTTGCACAAGCTATATCTTCAACCGCCAAAGACCCAACAAAGAACACAATGGCATCCTGTGCATTGGAAAAGCGATCAAGGGTGTAGAAACCATCATAATCGATGACAAAAACAATATCTTGCCACAGGGCGAAAAAGGGGAGCTGTGCCTTGCGGGAAATTTGCTGACACCAGGTTATTGGAAAAACAAAGAAAAAAACAAGGAAGCCTTTTTTATTGCAGGCCGCAACGGAGGGCAAACAAGGTTTTACAAGACCGGCGACCTATGTGTGGAAGATACTGACGGCGACATATTGTACCTTGGGAGAATTGATTTCCAAACCCAGGTACAGGGTTACCGGGTGGAACTTTCTGAGGTTGAGTTCCATGTAAAGGCATTTCTCGACAAAATAAATGCGGTTGCCATTGCAATTACAAATAAGATAGGGAATACCGAAATCGGGTTGGTCATCGAGTCCGGCGAAATGGATACCGGCAAACTTTTTGAACATCTAAAAGAAAAAATGCCCGCATATATGATCCCGACCCAAACCAGGTTCGTTAAGGAATTCCCCCTGAACACCAATGGCAAAACGGACAGAAAAGCCCTGGCCAAGGCCTTTTGACGCAAAGCACGTAAAACAACCGGGTTAAGGTTAAGGTCAATGACAAATCACAAAAAACAAAATAAATGGGAATACTTGCCTCACTTGAAAAATCGATACACGGACATTTGCACAGGAATGCTTTTCATATCAACGGAGATTCCTATACTTACAATGATTTGGCAAAGTCCATATCAAAAATCAGGGTGGCCATCCGCAGCAAAACGGACAATACCGAAAAACACATTGGACTTGTGGCCAATAACGACCTTGACACTTATGGGGCAATCCTCGCCATTTGGTTCGAAGGAAAAGCCTATGTGCCAATAGGAACGGACACGCCAAAATCCAGGAACCTGGAAATGATGGGGCAAACAGAAGTAAAATCCATCATCGACACTTCCGCTGCCCCCTTGTTCCCCGCGAAAAACACAATACAACCGGCAATGTTACCAAATGCCGAAATGGATTTGGCCCCGGAAAAGGTCTCGGGCGACGACATTTGTATAATCCTTTTCACATCGGGAACAACCGGAACGCCTAAAGGTGTACCGATCACCCATGCGATGTTGGGCGCATTTATGGACGCGTTCTGGAAACTTGGCCTTGAAATAGACGAAAACGACAAGTGCCTGCAAATGTTCGAGATTACATTTGACTTTTCAATTGTCGCTTATCTGGCATCGTTGCTAAAGGGCGCATGCACCTATACCGTCCCTCAGGATTCCATTAAATATGCCTACATCTATGAGCTATTGGAAGACCACGGATTAACTACTATTTATTTGATCCCTTCCATCCTCCTGTACCTGCGCCCTTATTTCGAAGAAATAAACCTGCCCATGCTGAAGAGCTGCGTATTGGGCGGCGAAGGCATGCAAGAGGTACTAGCCGAAGAATGGGCCAAATGTATCCCAAACGCAAAAATAGTAAACATATACGGCCCCACCGAAGATACCTTGTTCGTAACGTGCTACCCGCTTAGGCGAACGGGCAAGAACAAATCGCACAACGGTATCTTGGCATTGGGGAAAACAATGTCGGGGTCGCATATCATCGTGATCGACGAGGACAAAAACATTTTGCCGACCGGAGAAAAAGGAGAACTTTGCCTTGCTGGCCCACAATTGACACCGGGCTATTGGAAGAACGAAGAGAGGAACAAGAAAGTTTTTTTCGATGCCATGTACAATGGCGAACAAAGAAGGTTTTACAGAACGGGGGACCTTTGCTATTTTGATGAAGAGGGGGACATTTATTTCGTGGGGAGAATTGATTTCCAGGCAAAAATCCAGGGGTACAGGGTCGAATTATCAGAGGTTGAGTTTCATGCACAAACCGTTCTCGGGAAAACCAATGTGGTGGCAATTGCATACCAAACGAAAATAGGCAGTACCGAACTGGGTTTGGTCATCGAATCAGAAGAATTTAAAACAGAAGGGCTAATTGAGCAAATGAAAGTGAAAGTAGATGCTTACATGGTCCCATCAAAAATAAAATTTGTTAACGAATTCCCTTTAAACAAAAACGGCAAAATAGACCGGAAAGAGCTTTCAAGGCTCTTCCGGGGCTAAACCGCCCGATTTGGGGAGAAAATCAAATGAAAATGGAAAGAAGTGAAATTGAAAAAAAGATGACAGAAGTACTGACTTCTGTTTTAAAACACCAGGATTTTGAAATCAGGGATGATTTGACAGCAGCAGAGGTTGAAGGTTGGGACTCGTTAAACCACATGGTGATAATATCTGAAATCGAGGAAAAATTCGACATAAAATTCAAGCTCCGCGACCTGAACAAGCTTAAAAACATGGGGTCTTTGATTGAATTGATCCAGTCAAAACTATAATGGCCAGGATATGACGTTCAACTCTTTTGAGTATTTTATTTTCCTACCGGTCGTTTTTGTGCTTTACTGGTTTGTTTTCAACAAATCGGGAAAGTCGCAAAACATATTGTTGGTATTGGCAAGTGTCTTTTTTTACTGTTGGGCCGATTGGCGTTTTCTGGCCTTGGTAATTGTCAACGCATTGTTCAATTACTATATGGGGATTTCCATTGCCGGGGCAAAGAAGGAAAAAACACAAAAACACTTGCTATGGGCAGGCGTGGCCTTTAACATTGCCATCCTGGGCTATTTTAAGTACTTCAACTTCTTTTACGACAGCTTTGTCGATATGCTTAATTTCTTTGGCTCCCATGCCAACCCAAGTTCTCTGAAGCTCTTGCTTCCCCTGGGCATTAGTTTTTTCACGTTTCAAACCCTTGGGTATTTGATCGACATCTACAACTACAATATCAAGCCTTCGAGGAACCTTTTGGCATTTTCGGCCTATGTGATCTATTTCCCGAAAATAATTGCAGGGCCCATTGAACGCGCACAAAAATTTTTGCCGCAAATAGAAAGGAAACGCACATTTGACCAAAACATGGCGATAGATGGGCTCAGGCAAATGTTATGGGGCCTGTTTGCGAAAATCGTACTGGCCGACAACCTTTTCCCGGTCGTACATGGGATTTTCAGCAATTCCGGTTCAGAAACGGGCAGTACACTTTTCATGGGCCTGATCCTTTCGACCATTCAGGTGTACTTTGATTTTGCCGGGTATTCCAACATTGCGATCGGCACGTCCAAATTGTTTGGTATGCGGCTCATGAAGAACTTCGACACACCTTTCTTCTCAACCAACATAAGTGATTTTTGGAACAGGTGGCACATTTCGCTTTCTTCCTGGATGCTCGACTACTTGTTCACCCCTTTGTCCTTTGTTTTGCGCAAGCGTAAAAAGAAAGGGCTTATTTTGTCCATTATGATAACTTTTGTTGTCGTTGGGTTCTGGCACGGGGCAAACTGGACATTTATCGTATTTGGGATTTTGAACGGGATCTACTACATCCCCTTGATCTTAAAGGGAAAAGTGATCAAATCCTCGCTGGGGGGCAGCACGAAGATTTTCCCATCTGCGACAGAGTTCGTGCAAATGCTGGGGTTGTTCTTGCTGTTGAGCGTTACGATTATCTTCTTTTGGGTCAATAATATCGCAGAGGCATTTACGTATTTGTCCCATGTTTTTTCCCCATCGTTCTTCGTTTTTCCTGATTTGAAAAGGGTCGTTTACATCATCCCGGCAATAATTATATTTTTTGTGATCGAGTGGATGACAAGGGACAAAGACCACCCCTTACAGTTCAGCGGCCAACCGGTGTACCTGAGGTGGGGCTCTTATTTGATAATTGGGTTCGTGGTTTTGTTGGCATTTGAAAAAGATCCAAACGCATTTATTTACTTACAGTTCTGACATGAAAAGCTTTTTGGGAAAACTTACGGCATATATCCTGTTACTTGGCACACTGCTTTCAATGTACATACTCATCGTGTATTTCAGGCCCGACCTGGTGGATCTTTTTTACTATCGTTTTACGACCCCAAAGGCCAGTTCCCTGATATTGGGATCGTCGCGGGCAGCGCAAGGGCTAAAGCCAGGCACCATAAACAAGAAACTTGGCAGGGATGAAAACACAAAAATAATCAACCATGCTTTTGCGGGCGGGCCAAGTACAATCGGCCCGAATTATTATAGGGAGATAACACAAAAGCTAAAACAAGGCTCCAAAGATGGTATTTTCATAATTTCTGTCACACCATGGACCTTTACCACGGGAACCGACAACATTGACGATGATTCACTGCAATTTTTTGAAGTAAAACGCAAACTGTACGTTGGGAACTTGAGTTCGAGCAGCACAAACCCAAACCTTGAATACCTCTGGAAATATTGGCACAATAAGTTTTCGGTCTTTGAGTATGCTTTTAAGTACATGATAAACTATGGCGGTATATTGCGCTTGCACGCCGATGGCTGGTTAGAGGTGGATATCGACATGGATTCAACCGTCGTGAACCAGAGGATAAAAACGGCCATGGCTGAATTTACCGAAACGGCAAAACACGTTAAATGGTCAAATACAAGGTACTTCTTTTTTGAGAAAATAATCGGGTACCTGCAAAAAAGGGGTGAAGTCTATTTTGTGAGGATGCCTGTATCAAAAGACATGGCCGAACTGGAACATACATATTTTCCCGGATTTGACGAGCAGATGAAGATTACGGCCGACAGGTACAACATACACTATATTAATTTCATACATGAATCGGGAAAATACAAAACCACCGATGTCCATCATTTATGGAGGGAAAGTTCAGAGATAATTTCAAATAAGCTAAGCGATTCATTGCTATATTACCGCAATAACCAACCCTGACTTTCAACATTTCAGGCCCTCACCTGCCCTTTCCAGGCCGGAAGCAAGATCACGGGGGACTTTAAATATTTTTTTGGGGGGGGCCACTTTGTGGAACCGAACGGCTATTTGCCAAACTTATAATTACCTATTTCGATATCGGCCTTATAAACCTGCTCGACGACCCTACGGGTTTTGTCATCGTACATCTCGGAATAATGTCCGTGGTTCGATTTGTTTTTCACAACGATTTCCCTGTTAAGGTTTAATTTATCGTTTATAATGTAATTGAATTCCGATTCAAAATTCTCAAACCTTGCAATATAATCAACATCTTTAACAGGAAACTGGGAGGTTTGCAGTTTAATGTGCTTGTCGCTTGAAGCAAGGTGTTGATGCGAAACATAATCCACGAAGTAGCCAAAACCCTTTCCCCAGCAAGCGGGGAACAATTGTTTACGCACAACCTTGTTGGTATAGCAACTTACCAACCTGTCCCAGGGGTTGCGAATAAAGCAAAACTTAAAATGGTTTTTGTATTTCGACTTATGATATATCGTATAAGACTCATCTATTTCCCTTTGGGTTTCCTCCCTTAGGACAGACAAGATAGAACTAATGCCGTTTTTATGGATCAGGAAAAACGCATACTGGCTTTTTTCAGATGTTGTGACCATGTACAACGGAACCGAAAACAAATCAAAAACCTTAAAAATGGCGGTTTTCGTTTTGGGGCCAATTAATTCTTTCATCGTAAATCTTTACTGTTTTCCCTTTACTTCGTATAATGCCCATAAACCATCCTTATCCCCTGATCCAGCTCGATTTTATGTTTCCAGCCAAGTGCATGGAGCTTGCCCGGATCGGTAAGTTTCTTGGGTGTACCGTCTGGTTTTGTGGGGTCAAACTTAATTTCACCTTTAAAGCCGATCGTATCTTTGACCAGATATGCCAGGTCCCGAATTGAAATGTCCTTGCCCGTCCCAATATTCAAATGGGTATTCCTGATTTCGTTGTTTTCGATATCGCTCACGCGCACCATATCATCAAAATCGGAATTCTCCATCAGGAATACACAGGCATCCGCCATATCTTCTGCCCACAGGAACTCCCTGAAAGGTGTTCCACTGCCCCATACATGCAGTTCGACCTTACCGCCTGATTTCCTGATCCCGAAATTTGAAAGGTAATCGAGGATTTCTTCTTCCTTGGCATTTTCCTTTATTGAAGCCGGGTACTTTGCAAAATCTTCCCGGATTGCATCATAATCATTGTTCTCAAGGCATTTGCAAAGATGGTTCTTGCGTATGAGCGCAGGCAGGACATGTGAGTTTTCAAGGTTGAAGTTATCGTTGTAACCGTACAAATTGGTCGGCATCACCGAAATATAATTCGTGCCATACTGCAAATTGTAGGATTCGATCATTTTAATACCGGAAATCTTTGCAATGGCATACGGCTCATTGGTATATTCCAGGGTGTTGGTCAACAGCTCATTCTCCTTCATGGGCTGGTTTGCCATTTTCGGATAGATACAAGTGCTCCCGAGGAACAGCAACTTCTTCACTCCCGTCAGATAGGACGAATGGATCACATTGCTCTGGATCATTATGTTTTCATAAATAAATTGGCCACGGTAGGTATTGTTGGCAAAAATACCTCCGACCTTTGCAGCGGCAAGGATCACATATTCCGGTTTTTCCTGCTCAAAAAACTCCAGGGTCGCTTTTTGGTTGGTCAGGTCCACTTCGGTATAATGCCTGAACACGAAATTATGGTAACCCTTCCCTTTTAGTATTTTCACAATACCGCTACCGACCAATCCATCATGGCCGGCAACATATATTTTACTGTCTTTTTCCATTTAACAAACATCTTTAATTTTATTCAAAATAGTTCATGATCCGATAACCACCTTCTTTCAGGTATTTATCCCTCTCCACCAGCTTCACGTCCGATTGGATCATATCGCCCACCAGGCCCTGAAGGTCATATTCTGGTTCCCAGCCAAGTGTGCTTTTCGCTTTCGATGGGTCGCCAATCAAAAGCTCAACCTCTGTTGGCCTGAAATAACGTGGATCGACACTCAATACTTCTTTCCCTTTTTCGAGCTGGTATTTTGGGTTCGTGCAATTTGCCACGAAAGCTTTTTCATCAATGCCCTTGCCTCTGAATTCCAGTTCAATCCCCAATTCGTTAAAGGCCAACCTTACAAATTCGCGAACTTCTGTAGTAACCCCGGTGGCGATCACAAAATCATCGGGCTTGTCGTTCTGAAGTACCAGGTACATCGCCCTTACATAATCTTTTGCATGGCCCCAGTCCCTCTTAGCGGACATATTGCCAAGGTAAAGCTTATCCTGTAGGCCCATGGCGATTTTTGAAACCGCCATTGTAATTTTACGGGTCACGAAAGTTTCCCCACGGATGGGTGATTCATGGTTAAAAAGAATCCCGTTACTTGCAAAAATATCATATGCTTCGCGATAGTTAACAGTTATCCAATAGGCATAGAGTTTTGCAACTGCATAAGGGCTCCTTGGGTAAAAAGGCGTACTTTCGGTTTGAGGGACTTCCTGGACCAATCCATACAGTTCACTTGTTGAGGCCTGGTAGAAACGGGTCTTATCTGTGAGGCCAAGGAAACGGATTGCCTCCAACATCCTTAAAGTTCCTATACCATCTGCATTGGCGGTATATTCCGGTGTATCAAAACTAACCTGTACATGCGACATGGCCGCAAGGTTATAGATTTCATCGGGCTGCACATCGCTGATGATACGGATCAGGTTGGTCGAATCCGTCAGGTCACTATAATGCAAAAAGAAATTCTTTTGCTCCACATGGGGATCCTGGTACAAATGATCGATCCTGTCCGTATTGAACAAGGAGGCCCTGCGCTTCAAACCATGGACGATGTATCCTTTTTTCAATAAGTACTCAGCAAGATATGCTCCGTCCTGACCGGTAATACCGGATATTAATGCTATTTTTTTTGACATATTATAGATATTGGTTATTTAACTTTGATATAAATAATCGGCAAATATAGATATTGGCCCGAACTTACAAAACAATAATATGGTTTTTTATAACGCAATTTTTCAAATAAGGTTCATACCGGAAATTGGAAAAACCATGGGCACTCCCAAAACATTGCAACAAACATAAACGCTTTCACCCGGTGCAAGGGATTGTCCAGAATCCGGGACGGGGGTCATGTGGTGGCACAATGCCCAATAATTGAATTATCCCTTCTTCACAAACTCCACACGGCGGTTGCTGGCCTTTCCTTCGGCAGTTGTATTGGGATATAAAGGTTTGCTTTCGCCATAGCCTTTGTAGGAAAGCCTGTTGGCAGCAATGTCCATGGAGATCAATTTATCCATGACTGCTTTGGCGCGTTCCCCTGACAGCTTCAGGTTGGTGGCTTCGTCGCCATCACCGTCCGTATGGCCTTCTATACTGAACTTCAAGTCGGGATGTTGGTTCAGTATTTTGTAAATCTTGTTGATCGCCCCCATCGACTCGGGCTTGATAGTGGCTTTGTTCACATCAAAACGGATCCCGTTCACGATGATTTTCCCATCGCTCAAAACACGGTCGTAATACTTTACGCCGCCTTTTGCAATACGAATGTTTTTGATAAACATATTGCCATTCTCTGCTTCAATGGTCATGCCCCATGGATTTCCTTCCAAATGCGGGATATTTATCAATCGCGTATCGTCCATATAAGCTTTGAATTTACCTTTTGTGTATGCCACGGAAATATGCTTCCATCCCCCCACCGGGTTATCGCCCCAATTGTACTTTTCGGTTCCGGGATATCTTTTATCGGTATTCAAAAACCCTATCCCATTTACATAGACTACCAATCTATCACCTAATCCTTTGTTCCACTGGTTTTTATTGTCCCGAAAAGACACCCAATATCTATGAAAGTGGCTTCCCGGTTCGAAGTATGCATCAAATTCCATTGTGAAAACCTCGGGCAA
>JAJRTT010000342.1 GCA_024278155.1 Bacteroidota bacterium
TCCTGTTTTGACTTTCAGTTCACGGATGCTTCCACGGCAACCATAGGCACGATCAACGACTGGAGCTGGGATTTTGGGGACGGCAACAGCTCCACCTTGCAAAGCCCAGTGCACACCTATGCGGGAGACGGTACTTATCCAGTTACGCTCACGGTGACCACCGATAATTTTGATTCCGATACCTATACGCAAGATGTCTATATCACGACACCCGTGGCCGTTTTTACCTACAATCAATTTTGCGATTCACTTGAATTTATTGATGTTTCCACACCCATTGGTGAAATAACAGCATGGAGTTGGGATTTCGGGGATGGGGCTTCTTCCACAATCCAAAATGCAACCCACACCTATTCGGCGCCCGGGGACTATTTGGTTTCCCTCACCGTTACCCATAATACCGGTTGTATAAGTATTGCCGCAACACAAACCATCAGTATTGCCCCGATAGCAATGTTCAGCTTTAATCAAAACTGTGATTTTTTCACCTTTAATGATGAATCAACGCCTTTGGGCGATATAACGGACTGGAGTTGGGATTTTGGCGATGGTGGTTCTTCCATCGATCAAAACCCGACTTATACATATCCCATACCCGGTGATTACACTATTTCCCTCGTTGTCACCAATAGTACAGGCTGTACCGATTCCACCGCTCAACAAGTCAGTATTGCCCCGACAGCGGCCTTCAGCTATGCACAAGCTTGCAGTGTTTTTGACTTCACTGATGAATCAACACCTCCCGGTGAAATTACGGCTTATGATTGGGATTTTGGTGATGGGGTTGGGTTTTCAAATCTTCAAAACCCAACTTATGATTATCCAAATACAGGGGCTTATACCGTCACACTTACGGTTACGCATACTTCGGGGTGTTTGGATATCACGGCCCAGGATATTTTGATTTCGAAACCGGATGCTGATTTTACCTTCGTGCAGTTTTGTGATTCATTGGAATTTACCGATGCATCAACATCTTCGGCAGGAATTGAATTCTGGAATTGGGACTTTGGTGATGGAAATACTTCCACAGACCAAAACCCGACCCATACCTATGCAGTGCCAGGGGATTATACAATTTCACTTTCGATTACCGATTCGCTGGGTTGCAGTCACAGTAAACAGGAATTCATCAATACCTATCCAACGGAAGTTGGTTTTGAATACGATCTGGGATGTTTAAACCAGGTTTCAACATTTATTGACACTTCAACCACAAATATCATATCCGGGTCCTGGAACATTGACGGTATCACATTCCCCTATCAACCTTCAATCCAATATACATTTGCCACATCGGGTATGCATACGGTAATCCTTAGTGTAACAAACGATATTAATTGTTCGGGCATCCATCAGGAAGACATTGAAATTTTTGTCCCTCCCATTGCTGCCTTCAGCGCACAATTGTTTTGTGCGTTGGATACAACGGTTTTCCTGAACGAAACAGATACACAGAATGTAGAGGTACAATCCTGGCTCTGGGACTTTAACGACCCGAGCAGCCCAGACCCGACTTCCGGTTTGTATGAGCCCAATCACTCATTTACGAATCCCGGGCCCTATGACGTAAAACTTATTGTTGAAAATGTTTATGGATGTATCGATTCAATAATCCAAACCGTTTTCATCGATTCCCTGCCCGAACCCGCATTTACTTATGTGGAATACGCTTCCGAAGGTCAGTTGGCCACCTTTATTGATGAATCCCAGGCACACGGTTCCTTTATAATCAACAAATATTGGGATTGGGGGGATGGCTCAGCGCCCGGCATCAACGTGAACCCCGTCACGCACGTTTACGATCCGGGCGGGGCATATCAACTTTGCCTTGGGGTTACGGATTTAAATGGCTGTACGGATACAATTTGTAAAGAAATAGTAATAGCAAAAAAACCACTTGCGGATTTCACCTATACAGCAGGTGGGATAACGGCCTATTTTGTAGATGCAACCACAATCGACACATTGACCGGGGCCAAAGAATGGTTATGGACATTTGGGGACGACCTTGGGACATCCATTGAAGCCAACCCATCATTTATTTTCCCGGCTGAAGGGTTTTACGATGTCAATATCATGGTCACCGACTCCCTCGATGCGGTACACGACACGACAAAGAACATTTATGTCGGAAACGCCCTGATTGCCGATTATATTACCGATGAAGATATTTGTTACGGCGATACCAGTGTGATCTTCGACAATTCTTACAGCCCTGTTGGGGACACTATCCTAAGCTGGCATTGGAATTTTGGCGATGGGCATGACACCACTTACTATGAAAAAACAAGCGTCCTGAAACACTTTTATGAAATTGGTGAATATCCGCTTCAACTGATCATCACGGCAATTCACAATGGATCGGATGCAATTGATTCGATTAACCGGGATATTTTTGTCCACCCCAACCCCATTGCCTTTTTTGACAGTGTTGGGGTTTGCAAAGGGGACCAGGCCCACTTCTTTGATCTTTCCGACAGTTTTGGCGACACCCTTACAAATTGGGTGTGGCAATTTGGAGATGGCAGTATTAGCACACAGCAAGACCCCATTCATTTGTATGCCGATACGGGATCCTATGCGGTCAGCCTTGTTGTTACCACTGAATTTGGTTGCAGGGATACAATTACACGGACATCACATGTGACTTATGCACCTGAGGTTACCTTTACCGTTGAGAATGCCTGTATCGATTCACCGGCCAAGTTTGTGCCTCTATATAGTTCGGGGACTTATGTTACCGATTGGCTATGGGATTTTGGCGACCCAAACAATGACACCACTTCAACGGAAGAATCGCCCACACATATTTATACTTATTTTACTCTCTATGACGTATCGGTTACCGCCGCCTCCTTTGGTTGCCCAAAAACCACGGACAAAACAATTTTAATATATCCTATCCCCTATTCTGATTTTGATATGACACCGAACTATGGGGGCTCGCAGGGAAAGGTGATGTTTGAGAACGGCTCTATCTATGCAGGAAATTATTTATGGGATTTTGGCAATGGACAGACTTCGAGTGTTGAAAACCCAATTGAGGTTTACGAAGACGATAGCACGTACCTGATCACGCTCATTTCCTATAATGAATACGGGTGCTCCGATACCAGCCGGATGGAATATTCTTTGTTTTTCAAAGGATTGTATTTCCCAACGGCCTTTTCGCCCAATAACCCAAACCAAGAGGTAAGCCTTTTTACGCCCAAAGGGGTGAACCTGGCAAAATACCATGTCCAGGTATTTGATATGCGCGGGAACCAGGTCTGGGAATCCGAAGCCATTGACGGTACCGGCAGGCCCACCGAAAGCTGGGACGGTTACTATGAAGGACGGTTGATGCCCCAAGGGCTATACTTATGGCGGGCCACCGCTACCTTTACCGATGGGTCGGTATGGCAGGGGACAACACTTCAAAACGAAGAGCCCCAATTACAGGGGACGGTCACGCTTATCAGGTAATCCCAAGCTGAATAAATCAGAATGAACAAAACTCAAATAAACTCCAAATTTCAAGAAAATGATTACAAAACCCGTTTTGATTTTTAATTATTTTCCATTGGGAATTATTTGATTTTTGTCCTGAAGCTTCGGGGTTGTGTTTTGTGTTTTTTTGCCAAACAATACACGAACATGGGATACTAACAAAAGAGGGTATCAATTTGAGATCGGCCTATCAGCGATCCTTTCCCCCATTTTCACTTCCGTTTCCAAATGGTTTTGGGTATTTTCCAAAAGGTCTTCGTCGATATGGACTTTCCCATTTTCGAAAAGCAGGACAACCGTGGAGCCCCCAAATTTAAAATATCCCTTCTCCTCCCCTTTTATTGCCTGTGTTCCATTATATGTCTGCACGATGCTGCCGACCATGGTGGCCCCCACTTCGGCCATGACCACATCACCAAACCGCTTTGTTGAAACCAGGACATACTCCCGCTTGTTTTCACAAAATATCTCAATTATTTTCCGCAAAGCAATTGGGTTGACCGAATAATAATCCCCATCAATAATGGTAGGAAATGAGATATTGCCGTCCACGGGAAAATGGAACCGGTGGTAATCCACGGGGCAAAGCCTTAAAACCACAAGGCCCCCGTGCAAATATTTTTGTGCCAAAATACTGTCGGCAAGAAACCGGGGCACATTGAACTTTGAGCCTTTCACGATAAAATCCTCCTTGCCCACATCGGCATAAGCCATGATTTTCCCATCCCCGGGAGAGACCAAAACGTTTGGATCCATGTTGACAGGCCTTGCCCCGGGCTTCAGCTTTCTCGTAAAAAAATCATTGAAGGAAGCAAATTCGGTTTTTTGGGCAATGCCCAGGTCAATTCCATATTCCTCAACAAACCCCGGGATTTTTTCTGCCGACCTTTCCTCGTCCATCATCCCGCCATACCAGGAAGAAATGAACTTGCGCTTCACCATTGCCCATAGGCTGATTTCGCCAACAGGGTTGTTGTACAGCCAGACCAGCCACTTTTCACCGGCCACTTTCTCGGTTTTTATTTCCCCACTCGAACGTTCAATATATTGGATCGGGGCATTTTCACCTGATGGGTAAAGGGCCAACCCGAAAAATATCACAACAAGTGAAATTACTATGTGGCGTTTTTTTATTTTCACAATGTAAAATTAACAATAATAATATCCTTTTGAACAATGGAGGGGATTTTATTGTACCATTCAAACTGCTTTTCAAGAAATGAAACCGCCATGATTTGGCATTAAACGCACACCTGAATGCAGCAGCATTACGATGGGCAGGCCAGGGGAATGATTATAACAAGGCCGATAAGGCGCTAATTGTTATTGGTACATTAGCGGCGATATTCATGCGAAACGGGCTATTGGGAAAATCAAAACAGACAACCCATTCAATAAAAACCAAGACATTGACCCTGCAAAACTATCCGTTGTTTTTTTGTCGAACAAACCGGATATGGAACTCATTATGGGATTATCGGCATTCAGGGGCCCTAATGATACATTTGAAATCAAAGGGGGGGAAATCTATTTACATTGCCCCAATGGGTTTGGGCGCACCAAATTCTCCATTAACTTTTTTGAAAGAAAACTGAAGGTAAACTGTACTGCACGAAACTCAAAAACCCTTACCAGGCTAATTGAGATTGGGGAAAAGCCAGCAGTAAACAAGGGGTGCTGACCAGAAACAGAGGGCAAGGGGCAGGACCCAGCATTTAGCATCCAGTTCCCGGCACCCAGCCTAAAACTTCAAGCCAAAACTCGCATAAACAAATGGGAGCGATTCAACGGAATAATACCGGAAATTAATAGATGTGGTAAAGGTTTTCACCGGTTCATATTGAAAGCCCACAATGTAATAATCAACATACTTGTTCTCAGTGGCCAAAACCCTGTAGAGATGATCGAAACGCCCAAGGAAAACAATTTTCCCGTTGAGTGTCCACGAACCATAAACCGAAATCCCATGGTATTCATCCCCATGTTTAAAAGCATAATTGCCAATGTAGTTGTACTCGGCACCCAACCTGTACTTCTCGATTTTATAACCTGCGAAGGCCGATATGGTTACCTTGTCCGAAATATCAAGCCCCGTATCCGAAGCCGGCTCATAAGCAGTGTAAAGCTTCAGGGTAAGCCTTTCAACGGGGTTGAACTGGATATTATTGGAAAACAAAAACTTGCTGTTCATGTCCTGGTAACGAAAAGGGCCTTCGCCGTTCACAATGGAAAACTGGTTCAGGAATTTTTTCCCATATTGAAAGTCGAGCTGTGCGCCAAAATCGGCCGGCATCCCCATCCGAAATTTCTCCTGCATGGTGACATCCACATAGCGGAAGCCCCAAAACCTATCCTGGAAAGTAAGATATTGCGTGCTCAGCAATTGCCCAACCCGAAAAGTAAAAAAGTCATTGAACCGCCATTTGATTTCGGCCATTTTTAAATAGGACGTGTATTTGCTTCCCTCGAAATAAAAAAAATCGGGCTTGTTCCCGGCCGAATCCGCTTCCCCGTAAAAATGCGTTGTCCGTGTAACATCGTACATAATGATCCCGCTCAACTCATCAGAGAAAGTATGTTTGTAGCCAATGATCCCCTGGTTGAACCGAAATGAGGCCCGTGGCTTGAAAGTGTCTTTCATGCCATATTGGAAGTCGGTGAAGATTTGGGCAAAAATATAGGATTTTTCATCTTTTTCAACTTTCAACGAAGAACTTTGGGAGAAAGCAAAAAGCGGCAACACTGCCAACAAAAAACTTATTCGTCGTGTCATTCATCTTTTTTTAAGGGTCGGGGCAAAATTATGTTTTTAACCGAAATATTTTAAAAAACACAGGAAAATCTTTCAAAATAACTATCTTTGAAAACAAAACTTTTCACATTGAACATTGGATAAAAAATCATCTGAAACATCATGATCAAAAAAAACCCTAAATAAATACAAAATGAAAAACACACCTATAAATTACGAAACAGTAAAGAGCAAAATAGAAGAGAGTGGATTGAAAAGCGTTGGCAAGGCGAGTATCCGTGAGGTAAAAAAACTGATCGATTCCATCGAAAAAGCGATCGGCGAAAAATTCATCCGTATGGAAATGGGCATCCCCGGACTTCCGCCCACACAAATTGGCGTGAAAGCCGAAATAGAGGCCCTACAACGTGGGGTTGCCGCCATTTACCCCGATATTTTCGGGATTGCCCCCTTGAAAGAGGAAATCTCCCGTTTCATAAAACTCTTCCTCGGTATTGATGTGAGCCCCGAAGGCTGTATCCCCACCGTGGGCTCCATGCAAGGTGGTTTTGCCGCTTTTATGACCATCAACCGTATGCACAAAGACCGGGAGGGGACGCTCTTCCTGGACCCCGGATTTCCGGTGCACAAACAACAATTAAAGGTGCTCGGGCAGGAACATATGTCGTTTGACGTATATGATTACCGGGGCGAAAAATTGCGGGACAAATTGGAATCGTTCCTTAAGACCGGAAAGGTTTCGTCCATTTTATATTCCAATCCCAACAACCCTTCATGGATTTGTTTTACCGAAACCGAATTGAAGATCATTGGGGAACTGGCGACTAAATACGATGTGATCGTACTTGAAGACCTGGCCTATTTTGGAATGGATTTCAGGAACGATGTTTCCACGCCCGGTGAGCCACCCTACCAGCCATCGGTCTCAAAATATACCGACAACTGGATATTGTTCATTTCCAGTTCCAAGGTCTTCAGCTATGCCGGCCAGCGAATCGGGATGATGGTGCTTTCCAACAAATTGTTCAACACCAACGCCCCTGACCTCCTGCGTTATTACAATACCGACAATGTGGGCTACACCATGATTTTCGGTTCGCTTTACCCATTGAGTTCCGGCACATCGCATTCGGCACAATATGCACTCCTTGCCATGCTTAAAGCAGTAAACGACGGCACCCTAAGCCTCACGGCGCCCGTGAAGGAATATGGCGAAAAAGCGGCCATTATGAAAAAGGTTTTCACCGGAAATGGATTCGATATTGTTTACGACAAGGACGAAGACAACCCCATTGCAGATGGTTTCTATTTCACGTTTTCCTATCCCGGTTTTTCCGGTGCCGACCTATTGAACGAGTTGATATATTACGGCATCAGCGCCATTTCACTTGCCATTACAGGCAGCGAAAGGCTCGAAGGCATCAGGGCTTGCGTTTCCCTGGTAAAAAGGGAACAGTTCCCCGATCTGGAATACAGGCTGAAGAAATTCCATGAGGATCATCCGGTTTAA
>JAJRTT010000343.1 GCA_024278155.1 Bacteroidota bacterium
ACGCATAACTCTTAACACATAACGCATAACTCTTAACACATAACGCATAACTCTTAACACATAACGCATAACTCTTAACACATAACGCATAACTCTTAACACATAACGCACAACTCTTAACACATAACGCACAACTCTTAACACATAACGCATAACTCTTAACACATAACCAAATAACGCATGACCTGGACTATAATAGCCGTATTGATAATTGTTGGATTCCTTTTCCTCTTGCTCGAAATCCTGGTTTTGCCCGGGACAAATGTGGCTGGGATAATTGGCTTTGCCCTTGTTGCGGTAGGGGTTTGGCAGGCTTATGCCACTTATGGTACAATGGCCGGGACTATTGCCCTTGGCGGGACACTGGTTTTTTCTGTGGCCGCACTCTATTATTCCCTGAAATCAAAAACCTGGGAAAAGGCTTCCCTAAAGGCAGAAATTGATGGGAAGGTGAACCTTGTGGACGAAACAACGATAAAACCCGGCGATAAGGGACATGCGATTTCAAGGCTTGCACCCATGGGGAAAGCAATGATCAACGGGAAATACTTTGAGGTGAAAACAAATGGGGAGTATGTGGATGAAAACACCAAAGTGCGGGTGACCGAGATTGACCATAACAAAATATGGGTCGAACCAATTTAATAAAAACACGAATTAATATTAACAAGTTAAAATTATAATTATGGAAAATGCAGGAGTTTTATTGATTGTGGCCATTGGGATCGGATCCATATTTGGCCTTTGGGTGATTTTTTATTTTATCCCGGTGGGGCTGTGGTTTACGGCTTTGCTTTCGGGTGTTAAGATTTCGCTGTTGCAACTGATTTTTATGCGTTGGCGGAAAGTGCCGCCACAAGTCATAGTCAGGAATTTGATTTCATCGCACAAAGCAGGCCTCCAATTGCACCGTGACGAACTGGAAGCACATTACCTTGCCGGAGGAAACATTAATGCTGTGGTAAACGCACTTATTTCTGCCGATAAAGCCAATATCAAGCTTGATTTTAAAACGGCCACCGCAATCGACCTCGCCGGCCGTGATGTGTTGGAAGCCGTTCAAATGTCGGTCAACCCAAAGGTGATTGACACGCCACCCGTAACGGCAGTTGCGAAGGATGGTATCCAGTTGGTGTCAAAAGCAAGGGTGACGGTAAGGGCGAACATCAAGCAATTGGTTGGTGGAGCAGGTGAAGAGACTGTCCTTGCCCGTGTTGGTGAAGGGGTCGTGTCTTCCATTGGTTCGGCTGATTCCCACAAATCGGTGCTTGAAAACCCCGATTCCATTTCGAGGGTGGTTCTGGAAAAAGGCCTCGATTCAGGGACGGCTTTTGAAATCCTTTCCATTGATATTGCCGATATCGACATTGGGAAAAACATCGGGGCCGTCCTGCAAATGGACCAGGCCAATGCCGATAAAAACATTGCACAGGCCAAAGCCGAGGAACGCAGGGCAATGGCCGTTGCCTATGAGCAGGAAATGAAAGCCAAGGCCCAAGAGGCCCGTGCCAAGGTTATCGAGGCCGAAGTGGAAATCCCACTTGCCATGGCAGATGCATTCCGTCATGGAAACCTTGGTATCATGGATTATTATAAATTCAAGAATATCCAGGCCGATACACAGATGCGCGAATCCATTTCGGGCAGCGGATCAGGAAAAATGTCCAAAGGGAGTAAAGGGGATTCCAAAAAGTAGATAATCCATTTGGGATTTCCGGGATACTTCCGCAGGTGTAAATATTTGTCGAACAACTACGTGTTTTTTCCTAATGCAAATACTTGCACCTGCTTATTTGGTTCCCTTAATTTCAAAAATCAGAGGTTAAACAATAATTTTTGTTTACAGGTTTGAGCTTGTTACATAGCTCAGAGGTTTAAGTATGTAAGTATGTCATTAGTGAAGAAAGATAACCGCATCCAGCTTATTTACCGCGATTTATTGTCTTTGTGCAAACCTTTTGTCCGTAAGGATGAAGGGAAAGCATTAAGGGCCGCTTTTGACCTGGTTCTGAAATTCCACCAGCCCGGTTGGGAAAAAACAAGGGTCGAATACCTTTACCATTCCATCGAAGTGGCAAAAATTGTCCTGAAGGAGCTTAACCTTGGGATGACTTCAGTGGTTTGTGCCTTGCTGCACAATGTGGTTGACAATGAAGCCGTCACCATTGATGATATCCGTAAGCAATTTGGCCCTGAAGTGGCTGTTATTGTTGATGGATATACCCGGCTTTCGGAATTGCAGACAGAAAAGATTTCCGTCCACTCCGATAATTTCAGGAAACTTTACCTTTCGTTGATTGGCGACATCCGTGTTATCCTGATAAAACTCGCCCATCGCCTTTTCGATTTACGTAATTTCGATAAGTTGGATGATGAACGCAAAAAACGTTTTCTTGCGGAGGCCAACCATATTTATATCCCTATTGCCCATCGTTTGGGGTTGTACAATGCAAAATCGGAACTGGAGGAGCTTTGGATGAAATATTCGTATCCCGGGGTTTACCGGTCAATTGCCCAAAAGATGAAGGACTCCAGGACAAAACAAAAGGTTTATATCGAGGAATTCATCGACCCCATCGAAAAAGAACTTTTCAAGAATGGTTTTGATTTTGAAATAAAGGGCCGTCCCAAGTCCATACATTCCATCTGGAGGAAAATGCAAAGGCAAAATGTGGATTTTGAAGAGGTTTATGATTTGTTTGCCGTGCGGATTATCCTTAACAGCAGACCCCAAAACGAAAAACCCGATTGCTGGAAGGTGTATTCCATAGTTTCGGATAAATACCAACCCAACCCAAAACGGCTGCGCGATTGGATTTCAACGCCCAAGGCCAGCGGATATGAATCATTGCACACTACTGTAGTTGGCCCCCGGGGAAAATGGGTGGAAGTGCAAGTTCGGACAAAGCGCATGGACGAGATGGCGGAAAAAGGCCTTGCCGCGCATTGGCGCTATAAAGAGGGGGCGGCCAAAACGGAGCAGGAAGAGTGGATGAACAAAATCAGGGACGTTATCGAAAACCCGGATGCCGAAACGGCCATGGCCAAGAAATTGTCGAAGATCGAACTGTACTCCGATAAGATTTTTATTTTCACGCCCGAGGGTGATCTGAAGAAATTGCCAACAGGTTCCACCGTGCTCGATTTTGCGTATATGATCCATACCCGTGTGGGCGATATGTGCAGTGGGGCAAAGGTCAACAATAAAATAGTCCCCATCCGATATGTCTTGAACAATGGGGAAAAAGTTGAGGTTATTACCTCCAATAACCAGAAACCCAAACAGGATTGGTTGAATTTTGTGGTTACCCATCGGGCCAAATCAAAAATAAAAAGGTCGCTGAACGAGGAAAAATACAAGGAAGCGGATCTGGGAAGGGAAATATTACGGAGGAAGCTCCGCAACCGTAAAATCCAATTCACCGATACTGTTGTTGACAGGTTGATAAAGGAGTATAAGCTTAAGTCCTCTATTGATCTGTATTATTTGATTGCCATTGAGAAGATCGACTTAACCGATATCAAGAAAGTCATCAGGGAAGATGCCAGTGAAGCCCAGTCCGATAATGAGCAGAACGTAAGCCGTCAAAAAACGAATTATCGTGCCGCTTCGCCAGAGGATTCCATGGTGATCGGTACCGATATCGACAAGCTGGACTACGAACTCGCAAAGTGTTGCCATCCCATTTCCGGCGATGCGGTTTTTGGGTTCGTGACCGTTGGGAAAGGGATAACCATCCACAGGCTCAATTGCCCAAATGCAAAGCAATTGCTTGAGAAGTATGATTACCGGGTCATTGATGTGAAATGGAGGAAGACAGATGTAAACAAGACCTATCTGACCACAATCCATGTGACCGGTTCCGACGAAGTGGGCATCCTGAACAATATTACCCGTGTGATTTCCGAGGATTTTAAAGTGAACATGGTTTCGGTCAATATCGATTCACATGAGGCGGGATCTTTCAATGGTAAATTCAAAGTAAGTGTGAAAGATATAAAACACCTCGAAATGATCACAAAGAAAATAATGAAAGTGAAAGGGGTGGAAAAAGTCAAACGCTTGGAAACAGAAAATTGATTTTTCAAATTGTTTCCCAACCCATAACCTTTTACCCACCGTGGTACTTGCACAGGTGAGCATAACTTTTTAACGCATAGGCCTTAACACATAACATTTATCCACTTAGATGAAACTACAAGAAGGGAAAAACTATCTTTTTAAGCTTGAAGGGCTTGTTGAACTGCCTGATGGGCAATTGTTCCATAGATTATCCGATCCGAACAACGTAAAGCATTTGTTGCCGGCAGAACCTTATGGGAAATATGGCTTGGAAAGTAAGGAAGAAATTATTTGCCATGTGGACAAAATCAATTGCAGTGGGAAAATATTTTTGGAACCCGAGCATCCAATGTACAAAGTTGGGGAAAAATACCCCTTTGAGGTGGTTGGGTTTGAGAGTATTGAAAATTCAGATGGATACGAGGAAAATGAAATCCTTGTCGTGGATAAATTTGGGAAAACGGTGAATGTCCCTGAGTACTGGTTCCCCAATGTGAAAAATAAGGGAAAGATAATCTGGTGCAGGGTGGGGAGGATAAAAAAAGGCAATCTGATCCTCACTCCGGTAACCGATCCCGATAATACCCAAAACCTTAAGCCCGGTGATAAAATCAAGGTCACTATTGATGAAATAAAAACACTCTCGGGGGATGTGGAATTTTTTGTTTTGATGGATGAAGAAAAAAACAATTATTACCTGAGGAAGAAATTCTATGCTGAATATGACCTGAAAAAAGGCCAGCTTGTCACATGCCGTGTAATGTCGCAAAATGACGAAATCTTCCTGGAGCCCCACCACCCCCATTATTCATTGGGCAAAGCCTATGACTTTAAGGTTTTACGCGATGATGTTATCGAGGATTATCCCGAAAAAAATGTTCCTGTCCTTGTAGTGGCCGATGTTTATAAAAAGGAATACTATCTACGGAAAGACCAACTCGGCCCGGCCAAATCCAATAGGGAAACCCTGAACTGCATCGTTGCAGAAATCGTAAAAGGGCGTTTGGTGCTGCAATGTCGTTAAGTTTGCCCATCACAAAGTACCAAGCCCCCGCTGCCACAAGTTGGTGTTGTCACCAACTTGGACAATGTGACTTTGTGAAGCCTTGTTGGTGACAACACCAACAAGGGGCAGGGGTTGTAAAGCCTGCCCATCACAGAATGTTTCTGTGATGGTTAGCCAACAAAC
>JAJRTT010000005.1 GCA_024278155.1 Bacteroidota bacterium
TATTTTATATGCACACGGTGTTTTTCCCAGAAAAAAACAAAGAGAACGGAAAGGACAGAGGCAATTAACGAGATATAGAAAAAACTTTGAAAAAGGTTTCCCTCGAAGTTGTTTGGGAAACCCTGGTTGGTAATCAATACCCAGGCCATATAGGAATGCATGGCAGCGTAGGCAATTGATACAATTCCGGCATTCACTAAAGGTGAATAGAGCAAGAACCGCTTGCAAAACTTGAAAAGGCGGTCAGAAATAATCCGGCCTTTTCTTTTTCTGGAATAATACCGTTTAAAAGGGAGGTTGAAAATCAGGCCCAACAAGAAACTCACCATTAAAAAATTTATCAAATGGTTAAAAGATGTACTGATTTTTGAAGTGTCGTCCACGCCCACGTTCAAATTTAGGCGCTGTCCGTTTGTAGTACCTGAAAGTGTGTCTTTGTCCAACAATGTGGAGTCGATTGCTTCGGCAACTTCCGTAAGTGAATTTAAAAGCGAGTCGCTAATTTTTTCGGAATATATGGCTTGTCTTATTTCCCCGGAAATACTGTCCACTACCGATGAACCACGATTTGTCAGCTGTTGTTTTCGCTTTTGGAACTCCGGTGCATATTTTATGGAAAGGATGGCAAGGAAAGGAAGTATCAACATTCCGTAAAGCAATGTCGATGACAGATAAATCCTTAGTCCGTAAAACCGGGGAACCTTATTTGAAGGGTTTTTTGCCATTGAATAATTTGAATCTTCAAAATTAAGTAAATTTTTTATGTGAACGCTTTATGGGCTTAATTGAAAATTGTGTTAAATTTGGCTACTTTTTGCTTAAGATTTTGAGGATACGTAAATGTTAAAAAAAATTTCACCGCATAAAATAGACGGGAATTTCATTGATCTCATTGGAAAACAGTGGATGCTGGTCACGGCCGGCAGTGTTTCTTCTTTCAATTCCTTGACCGCTTCCTGGGGCGGTATTGGTAAATTGTGGAACTGGCCGGTTGCATTTATATTTATCCGGCCCCAACGTTTTACCTACGGGTTCATTGAATCAAATTCGCATTTTACCTTGTGTTTTTTCGATAAAAAATTTAAGGCCGCTTTGACTTATTTTGGGACACATTCGGGAAGGGACACAGATAAAGCAGCGGATACGGGCCTTGTTCCAAAGGAAACAGAACTTGGGAATTTGTTTTACGAAGAGGCAAAACTGGTGATAGAGTGCGAAAAGATTTATTTTCATGACCTTGAACCAGGGAATTTTTCGGATAGCTTGATACATCGGAATTATCCAAATAAGGATTATCACAGGATGTATGTCGGGAAAATGGTGAATTGTTTTATTTTGGGGAATGATGAAGTTCGGAATCATAAATAATTGAAAACGCAAAACCACTTAATGGGCATTGTTACCAAAATAAAGAAAGGATGGGGCCGGTTTGTTTTTCAGAACGGATTGAAAAAACTGAGGCGTGACAAGAAATTCGTGAATTTGAACGAGGCCAAAACAATTGGGATCGTATATCAACTGACGGCCCAAACGAGTTTCAAAAAGGTGAGGTTGCTTATGAAAGAGCTCACCACCCCCTCGCGTCAGGTGATGGTCGTGGGCTTTGTGAGCCGGAACGATATCCCAAACTATTGCATCGCGGCCAATGCAGGCTACTATTTTGACAAAAAGGACTTAAACTGGTACGAATCCCCAAAGAATGACTATATTGCAAAATTTATCAATAAGGAGTTTGATATCCTTATCGACTTAAGTTTGGAGGATGTTTACCCGCTTCGCTATATCAGTGCATTGTCCAGGTCGAAATTCAAAGTAGGGATGTATGCCGTGGAGAGCGAAAAGTTCCTTGATTTTATGATTAAGCCAAAGAAAAAAGAGATTTACATTGATGAATTGTCAGAACAAATTATACATTACCTTTTAATCCTAAAAAGTAACTGATATGGCTTCAAAGTTTTCAGGGACAGGCGTTGCGGTCGTCACCCCTTTCCATATGTATGGAACCATCGATTTTTCCGCCCTCGAAAAAGTATTGAACCACATTATCGAAGGAGGCGTTGATTTTGTGTTGGCCCTGGGGACCACGTCAGAATCTGCCACTTTATCAAAAGATGAAAAAAATGCAGTCGTCAATTTTTTTATAGAAACAGTGAACAAGCGTGTCCCGATTATGATGGGACTTGGTGGCAACAATACGCAGGAAGTGATCAACACCATTAAATCCATCTCGTTTGATGGGATTGACGGCATTCTTTCCGTAAGCCCGTATTACAACAAACCCCAACAAAAAGGGATTTTCCAGCATTTTAAAAATATCGCAAGTGCCAGTCCCGTCCCGGTTTATTTGTACAATGTCCCATCCCGTACCAGTTCCAATATGACCGCTGAAACCGTTTTGAAGCTGGCGGGTTCCGTTAGCAATATCGCAGGGATAAAAGAGGCTTAGGGCGACCTGGGGCAAATCATGGAAATAATCAATGGCAAACCCAAAGATTTTGTTGTGTTGTCGGGCGATGACATCCTGACCCTTCCCATGCTAAGTATGGGCGCCGAAGGGGTAATTTCGGTGGTGGCAAATGCCTTCCCAAAAGAATTTTCGGAAATGGTGTCCTTTGGAATGCGGGGAAAATTCAATAAGGCAAGGGCTAAACATTATAAGCTTTTAGATATAATGAACACCTTTTTTGCCGATGGGAACCCCGGTGGTGTAAAAGCCGCTTTGGACAAATTGGGGCTTTGTGGCAACAACCTCCGTCTTCCCCTGGTAAAGGTCAACAAAAGCGTAAACATCAAACTCAGTACCTTGATCGATGAGTTTTATGGAACCTGATCGGGAATGATCTGGAGTCCAAGATGGGAAAGTAACACAGCCCCACCGCCACAGAACCCATCGCACCCCCCTTTCGAGAAACCCTGTAAGGTGCTCAAAGGGGAGGTAAAAGGTCCAATTATAAAAAAAGCCACAGAATATTTATTATACTGTGGCTTTTCTTTTTGCTTCATACTGACGCTGTTTTGAATATACAAGAGCAAATCCTAACAGGTCAGCATAAATTCCCGGCTAAGCTTTTTTAAGTGCTTTGGCCATTGCAGTTCCTATGTCGGCAGGGGAATCAACAATAATTACCCCGCAATCTTTCAGGATTTTCTTTTTGGCCTGGGCGGTATCGGCTTTTCCACCAATAATAGCTCCGGCATGTCCCATTGTTCTCCCTTTTGGGGCAGTTGCCCCTGCAATAAAACTCACAACGGGCTTTGTGCCAAATTCCTTGATGTATTCTGCGGCATCGGCTTCCATGTTTCCCCCGATTTCGCCAATCATAACAATGGCTTCTGTGTCCGGGTCGTTCATGAAAAGTTCAACGGCATCTTTGGTGGTTGTCCCGATAATCGGGTCGCCACCAATTCCTATGGCCGTTGATTGCCCCATTCCCAATTTGGTAAGTTGGTCAACAGCTTCATAGGTCAGGGTCCCTGAGCGGGAAACAATCCCCACTTTTCCGGGCTTGTGGATAAAAGCCGGCATGATGCCCACTTTTGCTTCCCCCGGGGTTATTACGCCAGGGCAATTGGGCCCGACCAGACGGCACTCTTTGTCCTTTAAATACTCTTTCACCTGTACCATGTCCTGAACAGGGAGTCCTTCGGTAATACAAATAATTACTTCAATTCCGGCATCAGCGGCTTCCATAATGGCATCGGCCGAAAAGGCAGGAGGTACAAAAATAAGGGAAACATCGGCCCCACATTCCTTTACGGCGTCTTCCACTGTATTGAAAACAGGTTTGCCGAGATGTGACTGGCCACCTTTACCGGGAGTAACGCCCCCAACAACATTGGTTCCGTATTCAATCATCTGACGGGCATGGAAAGTCCCTTCTTTTCCGGTGAAACCCTGAACAACAATTTTCGATTCTTTATTGACTAATACACTCATTTTATAAAATTTATTTTCAGAAAAAGTGCAAAGATAAATCTTTTCAATAACTGTGGTGAAAAATATTAAAGTACTTATGTTATTTTGGCCTCTTTAAAACCAATAATCCGGTTTAGAGCAGTTCCCTGTAATTTACTTTGATGGGCCGGTTGTGCTCAAAATCGAAAAGGGTTAGTTTCCTGATTTGGTAATAGAAATTCCAATAGGTCCGTAAAGCATCGATATATGAGCTTTTTGAATTGTCCGATTCCGTTTGTGCAATGTTGAGGTCGGTCACACTGATTTTCCCGATCATATACCGGGCCTTGGTTATGTTGTAACTCTTTTGGGCCACCGTATCGGCTTTTGCAGCGATCTTTACTTGTTGGAACTGCATGTTGAAACGGGCGATATTGAGGAAAATCTCCTGATCGAAATCGGTTTGTTCCTGTTATACCGCTGTCCTGACCAGCTCCTGTTGCGATTCGGCCATTTTGATGTTCCCCCTTGCGACCCCCCAGTCCAGGATGGGCATCGTGATCCCCAGCCTGAGCTGTTGCTGGTCAACCGGGTTTTTATATACCTCGTCAAGGACAATCGCACTCTGTGTCAAACCATAGACGGCATATAAATCAGCATCAAACCGCCCATCCATTTTTGCCCTGTTCACGTCGCTTTCTGCCTCCACCAACCTTCTTTCAAAGCCAAGCGAACGGGAATTGTTGGTACGGGCCATCTCAAGGGCTTTTGCATATTCAACAATAAAAGATTTAAACTCATAGGGAGGGACAAGCTCGATGGGCGTATCGTCTTTTATGCGCAGGAAGGACTTGAACTGGAAAACAGCATTTTCAGTATTCAGCCGGGCTTCTTCCACCGTTGAATTTGCACGTAGGTGCTGTAATTCCAGTTGGAGCAATTCGTTTTCCGCTATTTTCCCGAGTGTGTATCTCCCAACGGCAATTTTATATATGGTGTCGTAGTTTGCCTGGTTAACGAGGGCTATCTTTTCCTTGATTTGTGTTAGCAGCAGGTTGAAAAAATAATTGGAAGCCGTGATGGAAACCTGTTCCATATCTTCGAGGTATTTCTGTTCGGCTTCTCTGTACATCAAGGGTTCCAGCCTTTTTTCCCATTTATAGCTGTTGTATTTGAAAATAGGCTGGCTGTAGCCAATGTTGATCGGGGTAGAGATATATTGTGTAATGGTTGTGCTGTCGGTAAAATTATCGAGCCTGCCCACTCCCGATTGCAGGAAAAGCTCACCGCCAGTAAATCCAATCCGTTGTCGCAAAGATGCGTTCACCGTATATTCTGCATATTGCCGTTCCGATAAGATTTCGCCCTGTTCCAGCGATATCCTTTGGATTGAACGGTCGAAATTGGGCAAGGTCCCTGTAAGTGTCAGGGCCGGCAAATAAGATGCTTTGTATCTCCGGTATTGCCAATAACTCCTCCTGAACCCATGTTTGGCTTTTAGGGCATCAGGTGATTGGTCACGTGCAATCATAACGGCATCCTCCAGGGTGAGGGTTTTGGTTTCTCCCTGGGCAAATGTGTTATTGCCCGAAAACAAAAATAAGAATGCGCTTGCAATCAGTAATCCTTTTTGGATGAATTTCAGAATATTTATTTTCATAAAGCTTTTAAACTTTAATTTGTTTTTTTGTTTATATGCTTCAAGCGTCCACGCTTCAATTCCGTGTATGTTTTAAATGTTCACATATGAAGACTTCCGTATTTGCTTTCCTATCTGCCAATAACAAGCGCGGACGCTTGTTGCATATTGGTGGACGCTTATTCCATTTAAGTAATTTCTTTTTTGATTTCGTAAATAGTAAATCGTTTTCGTAAATCCTAAATCATTTTTCAACCTTTCAGGTCGTCTCCTCAATGGCTAACTTCGACCTGGAAGGTTTTTAATCGTGCCTCAAAGATTCCACCGGATCTTGTTCCGCAGCTTTTTTTGCCGGCATATATCCAAACAATATCCCGACGGCCACTGAAACGCCAAAAGATATTATAATGGACGATGGTGAAACAATCGTAAGGATATCCGTTGCCTTCATGATTATTTTTGAGATGCTTATCCCTAATATTATCCCGATCAACCCACCGGTGATACTGATCAATATGGCTTCGGACAAAAATTGAAAAACAATATCTTTTTTCCTGGCACCTGTTGCCATCCGCACACCGATTTCCCGTATCCGTTCCATTACCGAGGCCAACATGATGTTCATAATGCCAATACCTCCCACTATCAGTGATATGCTTGCAATGGCACCAAGAACAATATTGAAAATGTCTTTTGTGCGTTGTTCCTGTTTCAGTAAAAGCTCGGGAACTTTTATTTCAAAATCGATCAATCCGGAATGTCGGCGCTTCAACATTTTTGTCAAAAGTTTTACCGTACTGTTCAGTTGCGAGCTTTCTTTCACCTGTACGGTAATCTTGTCAATTTGGTGTGTAATTGTTGCGCCCCCTTCTTCCATATTGGAGCTGAAGCTGGCCATTCCGCCCCCAAAAAAAATGGTTGTTTCCGAACCTCCATGAAGTGAAGATTCCGTTATGACAGAACGGTCTTTAAAACGGAGGAACAAGGTTTGGACAGGTGCATAAATATTGATGTTCGAATTGCTTATGCCCAGGTCTGCTGTTGCAGTAGATCCCATGTTCCTGTTTTCCAGGATGCCGATTACCTGCAACCAAAGGTTGCCACATTTAATGAATTTGTTCAAGGGGTCTTCATTCGGGAAAAATTTTGAAGCTATGTTTGCCCCGATAATACAGACGGCACTTCCTGCATCGAGTTGTTTTTTGGAGAACATGCTCCCTTTTTGCAGGTTCATGTTGAAAACCCCAAAATAATCAGGGGTCACTCCATTAAGGGACGCTGAACTTCGGATCCCGTCTTTGATGATGAAGGTTTCGTAAATTACCTCGGGACAAACCTTGGCAACTGTCGGGATAATTGCCTTAATACTATTCGCATCCTTGACCGTGAGGCCCGGGGAATATTTTTCGGCCTGCATTTTATTGCCTTCCCCTTCTGAGCCGGCACTCGGTTTTTCTTCGATGACAGGGGTGATCACAATATTGTTGACGCCCACCAACTTCATCTGGTCAAGTATCTCTTTTTGGGCACCGTTCCCAATGGCCATCATGGCAATTACCGCTGCCACACCAAAGATAATCCCCAGGGCGGTGAGGATGGAACGGAAGCGGTTGGCGAAAACGGCTTCGAGGGCGATGTTGATTATTTGTACATATCTTTCCACGTCAGCAGTGGTTTTTTGTTTGTGATTTATTCTTCAATGCAATAGTGCTCTTGTTGATTTTCGGGATTTTTTAAGCTTTGACCATTAACGCAATCGTTTCTTTTGACCCGTTACTTCTTTTCTCCCCGTTTCATGATCTTCCCCCCTTTAAGACCCTTTGGCGTTTTCCCGTTCCCATTGTTTTTTTGCTCCATCCTCAGGCTGTCGTTTTTCCTTTTCGCTTCAAGAGCCAGCCTTTTTTCTTCCTTGAATACTGCCATGATCTCGGGCTTCAGCCTTTTTACCTCAAAGTCTTTGTAACCTTCTGGTGGGACTAAATATATCTCTTCGCCCTCTTCGAGCCCGGCCCGGACGATAATTTCGTTTTCGTTGCTTTTCCCAACGACTACTTGTCTTTTCCGGTTGCCTTGTACAACATAAGAGATGCTATCTTGCGAATGGACACATTCAATTGGGACAAATACAACACTATCTATTAAATCGGTCAGGATTATGTTTTTTGTGGTCATTGCCGGGCGCATCACCGAGTCAAATTCATTCACCTCTATCATTACTTCAAATACCTTCACATTGGTATTGGGCAATTGCTCGCCGATATTTGCAACTGATGTAACTTCGCCCGTGAACTCTTTTTCAGGGAAAGCGTCAATCCCTATTGTCACTGATTGTCCTGTTTTTACTTTACTTATATCAATCTCGTTCACATAGGTCTTCGACATCATGTTTGTCAAATCAGGTAATGTAGCGACCACATTGTCCCAAGGGCTGATTTGGGAACCGATGCCCTTCTTTTGTCCGTCCCAGCTTCTTTTATAAATAACCATTCCGGCCTGTGGTGCATATACAGTAAACTTTTCAAGGACTTTGGCCATTTCCTCGTATTTCCTTCGGGCCTTTGCAAGTTGGGCCAAAACTTCCTGCATGTTCGCATTGTTCTTTTGCAGTTTGAGTTGATAGTTTTTTACGGCCTGATTGTAATTCCTTTCAGCTCTTTCAAGTTCTATTTCCACTTGCCGGATGGTGGCAGGAGGTTCATACTTCGATTGTTCCAGTTGGATTTCCTTTTCTTCGAGGCCATATTCGAGGTTTATCAGTTCATCCCGTAGGTTTCTAAGTTCAAGTGTTGTATCGAGACGGGTTTTCGTGAGTTGGGTTTCGTATTTTTCCACATCCATTTCCTGGTCTTTCATGCGGTTGGCCAATTCGGTACGATCGAGGGAAGCCACAAAATCGCCTGAATCCACTACCGTTCCGTCCGCCACAATATCCTCGATTTTTACCTGCCAGATGCGCACGTTCCGCAACCCGTCGGGGCCGTAGATCTTTTCGGAATTTTTGGCTTCCAGCTCACCCGTGGTGGTGACTGTGATTTTGAACTCGCCAAATTTTACCTTTGCGGAAATGGTCTCGGATGAACTTTCCTCACCTCCGAGAAAGTACCATAAAGCCACGATAATTATAAAAAGGGCGCCCAGTAAAATGTAAATTTGCTTCTTCATTTGATTGTAATATTGGTTTTCAAATTTGAATTTCCAAATGTATAAAATTGCACGAAAGGGGTTTTGTTAAAAAACAATAAATAATGTTTTTAGATTATCTCCTTCTATGATACCTCCAGGTCATTCTGACGCTGGAAGGTCAACGGCCATCGGTCATAAGTTCCCCATCTATATATTCCATTGTTTTTTCCAGGGACCCATCTTCTTTGTACCAGATTTCTTTTCCGTTTTTCACATTGTCCCTGTAATTTACTTCGCGTTTTAGGTTGCCGTTTGGGTACCAGGCTTTTTGTTTTCCTTTCCCTTCGTTGAACCCGCCCACACCAACCAACTTGCCATAGGCATCGTAATAAAACCACTTGCCATCGTACAATCCGTCCTTGTAGGCCCCTTCGATTCTTTTTTGCCCGTTTGGATAGTAGCTGTAAAATGGCCCTTGCAAAACCCCTTTGATATAGTTTTCTTCGGTGATTATTTCACCATCGGGGTCAAAAGTCTTAACCGTCCCGTCCAGAATATTGTCCTTGAAATATTCGGTGCTTTGTATGCGCCCTGTGCGGAAATACCTGACAGCCTTTCCTTCCAGCTTATTGTTGACATAATTGCATTCGTATTGCTTGCGGCCATTTTGATGGTACCATATACATTGGCCATCGAAAGCATCCCCCTTTTTGCTTATGACGGATCGGATGACCCCACTTTCGTAATAGTCTTTTTCCATCTTGTGGCAGGCCGTTAACAGGAACAGTGAAGTCAAGAGGAAAAGGGGAAATTGTTTGAGCATCCTAATCAGTTTTTTATATTGAACGTAAATAACTCAATTTTCATATCATCAATGTAAATTTTCTCTAATTTAGAAGGATTCCAAAAATAGATTTTCACATATACGTTATCATTATCGTATTTTGGCAATTGTGCAGAAAACACGACTTCGGCCCATCTACCGGGTTTCATTTCCTTGTCCGGGTAAAATGAAAAATAATCAAGCCGTTCTTCATCGGAGAACACTTCCAACACCATCCGGGTTTCTTTTAGCGGGGTTTCTGGAAAAACCATTGATTTGACGACCAATAGTTTTTTCCCGGATAAAATATCCTGTCCCAATTTCTTTTTAAAGGTAATGCTAAAGGGGGCTTCGTTGTTTGTGAAGGAAGAAAACTTTCCCGAAAAAGCCTTTTCGTTTGTAAGTGTTTGTCCATTTTCCCAGGCTTTGTCCGTTTCGAAATCGTTGATGATATCCCATTTTTTATTTGCATTTACCGTTGCGAAAGCCACACCTTCAATAATGGAAATACCGGGTTCCATCGTAATAAACGCCACTTTGAAATTATCCACCCAAAGTTTTTCGTTTCCATTTGGATTGAAAAAGATAACTTTTACAAAATCATCCGGCGTGAGGTTTTCCGGTACATAGATAGCATATTCGATAGGTATCCACCGATCCTTTTTTACAAATGGTTTCAGGTAATAGGAATTATAACTATAGGTAAATGTGCCGGTTTGAAACTCAACTACAAGTGTGGCACTGCTCTTTTCATTATTGCCCATGATATCGGCACCCACTTTCAAGATACGGTTGGGGCCATTGAACTTATCCACAAACTTTTCCCTGAATTCCACACTGTACATATTGCCATCTCCCAAAAACGAGACTGAATCCCCCTCAAGTTCCACAATGCTTTCTTTGTTGTTCCATCCTTTACCGGTTTCGAAATCATTGGAAATCCTTTCTTCCCCAATAATTTTATCCTTTGGGAGATACACCTTTGAACGGGGCGTTGACCTGAAAAAGGAATCCCAGTAAATCTCTTTCGTGATCTTTCCATAGGGGAAGACCCAGTTTTTATGTTGGTAAAACTGGAAAAGGTTAAAAGCAATTAGAACGATGATCAGGGAGTTTAGGGCGATCTTGACAGTTCTTCGTTTTTCCACAGAACCCAACAAATAAAAAAGCAAAATGCCGATGATGGCATAGATATCGATAAAAACCCGTTGGCTGAACTTTGAGGCATAATTCCAGGCCCACCAGCTTGATGTAATATATATATGTATAAACAGGAAAGTTAAAAGGAGGAGGAATTTGAACCTGCTCTTTTTGGATAATCCGATAAAGCCGAACATGGCCACAAAAGCGATGGGCGTGTAAATAAACCAACCCTTGTCGTAATTGAACAATATGTCAAAGAAATGGGGGTGAAGTAAATGAAGGCCTTCCTTGCCGTAACTGTAAACAACCCAATGTCCTGTTTGGACATACCAAAGTAGAGGGGCAACGAACAGGATGGCCATCAGCACGAGCAAGCCCAAAAAAAGTGCCTTTTTGTTTTGGATAAGCCATTTAATACTTTCCGAAATCTGTTTGGGGTCATTGCTCAGAAAAGGCAAGAGCAAAATGACAATCCCATTGGTTGGCCTTGTAATAATGGTGAAGCCGAAAAAGAACATGGCCAGGACATAGGCCGATATTTTTTTTTCGTCCAATGCTTTTTTTGAACAATAAAGAAAAGCCGTTATGAGAAAAAAGCTGTAAACATGTCCCATGGAGGGTTCCACCAATACATAAAAAATAATGTTTGTGCCGAAAGCGATGATGCCCA
>JAJRTT010000344.1 GCA_024278155.1 Bacteroidota bacterium
TTCCTGGTAATACATGCCGAGATAATAGGTCACTTCAGGGTTTCCCGGTTCTATATTTAAGGCGTTGTTAAAATAATCAACAGCCAGTTTATTCTTCTTGCCAAGATATAAAAGCCCAAGCTTTAAATGGGCATCAAAGAATTCCTGGTCCACATCAATAGCTTTTTGGAAATTCCGTACCCCATGGACAGTATCACCAATTTGCAACATAACAATCCCGCGCATAAAATAAGCTTTGGGTTCAAGATCGTCGATTTTCATCACCTTATCAATGTATTCAAGGGCCTTTTTCGAATCATTGACCGCAATGCTTATTTCAGCAAGTTTCAGATAGGCTTCTTTATTATTGGGATCCAATTTAATGGCCCTGTCAAAGGATTCCACACAATTCTTAAACCGGCCCATCCCAAGGAAGATTTCGCCCAATGTTACATAGTAAGGGGAATAAGCAGAATCAATGATGATGGATTTCCTAATATCCTCCAAGGCTTTGCGGTACTCTTCCTTCTCAAGATAAAACCCGGCCCGGTCGCGATAAGAGTCCCCATTCAGGGAATCTTCCCTGATTTTCTTGTTCAGGGCATCAATGCGGGCAAGTTCCGGGTCATTTATTTTAGTTGTTTCTTCTTGCTTTTTCGATTGCCCTTCACTTTCTTTTTTGGAAGTTTCGTTGCAAGCGATAAAGCCAATAACAATAATAAAGGCAATAAATGTATTTTTAATCAAATATTTCATATCCTCAGATTTATATGCTGGTTTGACAATAACCTTATTGGCGTGTGATTTCCAATACGGTTGTTTTATTTGGCAAGAAACCACAAAACCCAAAACAGCTTATCTGTTTTTTTATTCTAACATGTATGATATATCAATACGGACAAGCCTTGAAATCCGGGTTTTGTCCTTACTGAATTATTCATGTCAGTTATGGAATTTTTTTAAACAACAAACATTCACTGAATTGTGAACGCTCAGTTTCTCACAAGAATTAAAATCTTATGATGCTGAAATCTTTTCCCTGATCAATCCTTCTATTTCTTCGGCAAGTTCAGGGTTGTCTTCCAATAAGCTCTTAACGGCATCCCGGCCCTGACCTAATTTCGTATCGCCATAACTGTACCACGAACCGCTTTTCTTCACGATTTCCATCTCAACACCGAGATCGATTATTTCACCTGTTTTTGAAATCCCTTTGCCATAAACAATATCGAATTCTGCCTTACGGAAAGGCGGGGCCACTTTGTTTTTCACGACTTTTACACGTGCCCTGTTCCCTACGATTTCATCCCCCTCTTTTATCTGGCCAATCCGGCGAATGTCCAAACGGACGGAAGAATAAAATTTGAGTGCATTTCCACCGGTCGTTGTTTCAGGATTACCAAACATCACCCCGATTTTTTCACGTAACTGATTGATAAAAATGCAACATGCGCCCGTTTTGCTAATTGTCCCGGTAAGCTTCCGAAGGGCCTGCGACATCAACCTTGCCTGCAAGCCCATTTTGGAATCCCCCATTTCGCCTTCGATTTCGCTCCTGGGCGTGAGGGCAGCAACGGAATCGATCACAATAATATCAATTGCCCCGGAACGGATAAGGTTCTCTGTAATTTCCAGTGCCTGCTCCCCATTATCAGGTTGAGACACCAGGAGGTTTTCAATATCCACTCCGAGGTTTTGGGCATAGAACCGGTCAAAAGCATGTTCCGCATCAATGAAGGCGGCAATCCCACCGGCTTTTTGTGCTTCGGCAATGGCATGGATGGCAAGGGTCGTTTTCCCTGAAGATTCCGGGCCATAAATCTCGATTACCCTGCCCTTTGGCAATCCTCCAATTCCAAGTGCAACATCAAGGCCAATGGAACCCGTGGAGATGGAAGGCAGGTTTTCGATGGCATTGTCGCCAAGTTTCATAATTGTCCCTTTACCATAAGAACGCTCTATTTTATCCAATGTAAGTTGCAGTGCTTTTAATTTAGCTGCATTTTGATCGGTTTTTTCTTTTGCCATAATATTTTCCTTTATAATTTTAGATAGATACTGATTTCACTAATAAACAAGGATTTAAGATACCCAACAATTAAAATAATCTGCCAAACCTATGCGTATTCCTCCAAAATCTGGGCAGCGTGGTCTTTGGTCTTTACTTTTTCAAATATTTTCTCGATCAAGCCATTTTCCGATATAACAAATGTCATCCGGTGGATACCATCGTATTCGCGGCCCATGAATTTTTTAGGGCCCCAAACACCATAATCGTTCAAGACCTTTTTATCCGTGTCCGGGATAAGTGGATAGGGCAAGCCATGCTTTTCCTTAAAACCCTGTTGACGTTTTTCGTTATCGGCACTAACGCCAATTACCGCAAAACCCTTTTTGAGCAACATTTCATAATTATCCCTTAAATTACATGATTCGGCAGTACAGCCCGGTGTATTTGCCTTAGGGTAAAAAAACAATATTGTCTTTTTACCTTTATAATCCTCAAGAGATAGTTTATTGCCATCCTGGTCTATGCTGTTAATAGCCGGGGCGATGTCCCCAATTTTCAAGTGTTTCATTGTTGTTTGTTTCAAGTTTCAGAGTGAGACAAAAGTACTTAAATATACCTTGAATTATGGAATGATGAAATGAAAAATTATCAACAAAAAA
>JAJRTT010000345.1 GCA_024278155.1 Bacteroidota bacterium
AAAGGGTCGGTTACCCTAAAGGTGCTATAACTAACGCCACCCCATACTTTATTATTGTACTTCAATAAAAGGGCAAAGTCAAATTGCGTGATCACGGCATCGGATTTTATTAACAATGAGGGATCAAGCTCGAAAGCAGGATTGTTTGGAAAAGTATATTGATAACCTCCCGAAAGAAAGTAATGCCTTTTATACTGATAGTGGATTTTATCGCTCTGGCTTTCGAGCAAACGGGTAGAAGACAAACCTATGTAATACTTTCCTGGAACCATATATTGCAATCCAAAGCCCAGGTCAAAAATCATATCACTTGCATCTTCTGCACCGGTCAACAGAGGATCTCCGGACTCCCTTGCACCTTTGTCCAATGACGCAAAATCAATGGTTTGATTGATAAAGTCAACTTCCAGGCCAATTCCAAGGTTCCCCATTCCCAAATCCATCCGGTAGGCGTACTGTATCTTCACGCCAATTTCATTGGTAAAACCCAATTTATCATTGTAAATATTCAACCCAACTCCACCATGTAACAAATTAACCGGGGAATTAAGACTTATTGCATATGTATTGGGAGCTACGCTGTTTCCATCGGAATCTTTGAAGCCGACCCATTGTTGACGAACAAGCCCGGTTGCACATATTCCCCCAACACTACCTGCAAAGGCAGGATTGTAATACACGTTGTTGAACATATTTTGGGTAAAATGCGCTTCCTGTTGTCCATTAACGGTTGTAGCGAACAAGCTAAAGATTATCGCAGCTATAAATCCAAAAGTATGTTTCATTCGTAGATATATCATAATTGAAGGGCGCTAAATTACAAAAAAAATCAAATCTCCAAATTGCTATTGCTATTAATACCTGATTTTATCTGAATTTGCCCAAATATACAAGCAAATCACCTCTTTGGCAAAACCAATTGTATCAACAAACGTTACACAATACAATTACTGAAGATGCAAAAATATTGATTACCACCACCTAACGCTATTATTAGTAAAATTGTTTAAAGGTAATCCAATATTATTCCCAGATATTTGTGGAGAAAGACAATGGATGTTTTAAAATAGTTGCTTCAACTCTTTGAACGAAAATGAGTCAAACTATCAATTGGCAATAGCAGAAGACCGGTCATCCACCACCGTCCACCAAACAATAATGTGTTCACATTGTTATTTCAATTCCTAAAAGGTTTCCATGGAGTAATCGATAAACCACCTTTCTACATAATAATTGTACATTTGCGCCCGAAAAGAAACCTTAAGGGGATTTTCAGGTAAACGAGAAGCAAACTAATTTTTATTACTTGTGAAACAAAAAGAGATTATATGCGGGTTTTCCAAATTGACCAAAGGTCAGAAGCTGGATTATATTGCCGGTTTTTTTGAAGACCCCGATGAGTTCGTTAAGGAACTGGAAAGTTATCATCATCCGGATGAAAAAAAACAAAAGCTTTTTGATGAATTTAGTGAGAATACCATTTCCAATTATCTTATCCCATTTGGAATTGCCCCAAATTTCGTAATTGATGGCGAAGTTTATCATCTTCCCTTTGTGATCGAGGAGAGCTCGGTGGTGGCCGCGGCATCAAAAAGCGCAAAATTCTGGTCTGAAAAAGGCGGTTTTCACACAGAGATCGTTTCGGTAAAAAAAATCGGACAGGTACATTTTATCTGGAAGGGGAATAAAAAGAAGCTGTTCACGTTGATGCCAGACTTAAAGGAACGCCTGATTGACAGCACCCGTGACATTACGGCCAACATGGAAAAACGGGGTGGTGGCATCATTGGTATCGAACTGGTGGACATGACCGCTGAAATGGATGACTATTTTCAACTTAAAGCCACATTTAACACCGTGGATTCCATGGGCGCCAATTTTATCAATTCATGCCTTGAGGAATTTGCCATCGAACTAAAGGATTTTCTCCGGACAAGCCCCTACTTTGAGGAACAGGAAAGAGAGGTGGAAATTGTCATGTCGATCCTCTCCAATTACACGCCCGATTGTGTCGTAAAAGCCTGGGTCGAATGTGATGTTAAGGATTTAGGGAAAATAGATGAAAGCTTGAACGGCGAACAGTTTGCCCATAAATTTGAAAGGGCCGTGCGCATTGCACAAATCGATACCCACAGGGCCACGACGCACAACAAAGGGATTTTCAATGGGATTGATGCCGTGGCACTTGCCACCGGAAACGATTTCAGGGCCCTGGAAGCAGGTGGGCACACTTATGCAGCCCGTGACGGAAAGTACAAAAGCCTTACGGATGTTGAAATCCGTAATGGGCGTTTTAAATATATTTTGACGATCCCCCTCGCCATGGGTTCGGTGGGCGGACTTACCACGCTCCACCCGCTTGCCAAACGTTCACTAGAACTGTTGGGCAATCCGGGAGGCAAAGATTTGATGCGCATTGCCGCAGTTGCCGGGTTGTCCAATAATTTCGGGGCCATTAAATCGCTCATTACACAGGGGATACAGAAAGGCCATATGAAAATGCACCTCTTCAATATCCTGAACACGATGGAGGCAAATCCACAAGAAAAGGAAAAATCGGTGGTACATTTCGCCGAAAGGAAAGTCTCACATAAGGCCGTCAGTGCTTTTATTGAAAAACTGCGCTACGGATCCCTAAAAGAAATCCACAGCCCGAAACAATGAGGTTTCATTCAAATGGAAAATTATTGATCTCAGGAGAATACCTTGTACTCAAAGGTGCGCTCGCATTGGCATTGCCCGTAAAATTTGGACAAAGCCTTGAAATATCAGAACATGAAAGAGAGGGCTTAAAATGGGAAAGCTTCGAGAAAGGCAAATTGTGGTTTACGGCAAATTTCAGCTTTCGGGATTTTAAGATTTCACAAAGTTCAAATAGACTGATCGCCAAAAACCTTCAAAAGGTTTTACGGGAAGCCGATCAACTTTCCGGAGGGAAATTACCAAAAGACAATATCAAAGCCAGAACTGAAGTTGACTTTAATATGCAATGGGGCTTGGGCAGCAGTTCCACCCTGATTTCCAATGTGGCCATGTGGGCCGGGGTCGATCCCTACGACCTGCATTTCAGGGTTTCAAATGGTTCGGGCTACGATATTGCCTGTGCCCGCTCGAACAATCCAGTCTTTTTTCAAAACAGGGACGGGGAAATCCATGTGGAAGAAACCGGGTTCAATCCACCGTTTAAAGAGTATCTCTATTTTGTTTATTTGGGAAAGAAACAGGATTCGGCCAAATGCGTGGAAAAATTCATTTTAGAAGAATGTGCTGACAAAGCCATTATTGATGATGTTTCAATATTGAGTCGGAAAATGTCCCAAGCAGATAAATTGAATGATTTTGAATATTACCTCAAAAAGCATGAGGATATCATATCGGGGATAATTAAGCAGCAGAAAATAAAAGATTCTTTCTTTTCTGGTTTTGAAGGGGAAATAAAATCACTGGGTGCCTGGGGTGGTGATTTTGCGCTGATAACATTTGAGGGTTCCCAAAAGGAATTAGAAAAATATTTTTCAGGAAAAGGGCTCGATGTGATTTTTGGTTTTGATGAAATTATAAAGCAATAATGGATTTCACACATAAATACAAACAACAGGCAGATAAACTAAAAGGGCTCTCAACCTTTGAAGGGAAACGCAAAACAAAATGGCATAGCCCTTCCAATATTGCACTTGTCAAATATTGGGGAAAGCGTGGAAATCAAATCCCACAAAACCCATCTTTGAGCTTTACGCTGAAAAATTCATTTACCGAAACAGAAATCAGCTATATATATAGAGAGCAGCCAGGTATTTCCATGCAGTTTTTATTTGAAGGGAAGCCCAATCCTGATTTTGGGGAAAGGATCAGGAAACACCTGTTGACTTTACGGGAATTCCTCCCTTTTCTGAATAGTCTTGGCCTTACGATAAACAGTTCCAATTCTTTTCCCCATTCCTCGGGGATAGCTTCTTCGGCTTCTGCCATGAGCGCATTGGTGTTGGGGCTTTGTTCCATCGAAAGGGATTTGTTCGGGACTTTACAAGATGAAAAAGATTTTTTGCAAAAGGCTTCGTTTTTATCACGCCTTTGTTCGGGAAGTGCTGCCCGGTCGGTTTACGGGGGATATACGGTTTGGGGCAAAGATGGGCATATTGCCGGTTCTTACGATGAAATTGCGATTCCGCCCGAAATAAAAATTCACCCTGATTTTCTTGGGTTGAACGACAGCATCCTGATCACCAGTCCGGAAAAGAAAAAAATTTCGAGTTCCCGGGGCCATTCTTTAATGAATGGGCACCCCTATGCCGAAGCACGCTACGGTCAGGCCAGGGCAAATTTGGGCAAGCTTATCGAAGCATTGGAAAACGGGGACGAAAAATGTTTTACTTCAACCCTTGAAAATGAGGCTTTGGGCTTGCATGCGCTAATGATGTCCTCGAACCCTGGCTTTACATTGCTCAATCAAAACACGTGGAATATCATCAATGCCGTTCGCAAATTCAGGGAGGCAAGTAATTTGATGCTGGCTTTCACCCTTGATGCCGGGCCCAATGTGCACCTTGTTTATCCCGGTAACAACAAAAAGGAAATCATTGAATTTATTTCAAATGAATTAATTCGATTTTGCCATGAAGGAATGTGGATTGATGATGGGATCGGGGAAGGGCCAACTGAAATTTATACCTGACAGAACGGATTTTGGGGGTTTGGTTTTGTGATTTAATCGATATTTGGTTAAGTGGTTTGAAATTTGTCTTTTGGCTGTTTTTTGGGGTTATCCCGATTTGACAGGTCTGAAAAAAACTTATCTTTGCATCTTGAAATTTCAATTCAAACTGAATGACATATCCCAATATTTATTATGCCAAAATCATTTTGTTCGGTGAATATGGAGTGATCTTCGATTCCATGGCGCTTACCATTCCATTTGTCCATTTCCATGGTGAGCTGAGCTTTAGTAATGGCTATGGATACACCGACCTTGATTTTGCGCAAAGTTCCAACCAACAGTTAAAAGAATATGCCAATAACCTTGTGGAGCTTAAGGAAAAAGGGAGACTGAAAATCGAATTTGATGTGGATTCTTTGATAAAGGATATCGAGAAGGGATTGTATTTCGAATCATCCATCCCACAGAGTTATGGATTGGGAAGTTCAGGGGCTTTGGTGGCAGCCATGTATTGCAAATACGGCATAAACACAATCCCGAGCAGTCGGACTATTTCCCCTGGCGATAAAGTGAAACTAAAGAACGATTTATCTGAGCTCGAATCCTATTTCCACGGCAAAAGCTCCGGCATCGACCCTTTGAACGCCTACATCAAATACCCTTTGTTGTTGAAAAGCAAAACGGAAATCGAAACGGTTACTATCCCGCGAAGAAAGGACAAGGGGAACGGGGCCATCTTTTTGGTGAACACGGGAGGCCCGGGAAAGACAGAGCCTTTGGTGCACCTTTTTATGGACAAATGCAAAATTGAAAAGTTCAATAAAATGATCATGGGGGAATTCATCCCGCTCAACAATAAATGTATTACCAGCCTGTTGGCCGGGCATTTGGAGAAGTTTTTCGACCATCTCGAAAAATTTTCCGATCTGCAATTGCGCTTCATGAACCCCATGATCCCGTACCATTTCCAGGAACATTGGAAACATGGACTGGAAACGAATGACTTTTCCCTTAAACTTTGTGGATCGGGCGGCGGAGGGTATTTGCTGGGGTTCACCAAGGATTTTGACAAGGCCCGATCTTATTTCAAAGATAAGGACATCCAGTTGATTTCGGTTTACAGAAGCCTAAAGCAAAATTAAAGCATCAGAGGATTTCCCATTACCATCAAGAAACAAATAGAATGAACAAGGTGCCTGCCTTACCTGCCAAGCAGGCAAGGCAAAAATATTCCCGTATAGCCTAAGCTATTGAGAAAAATCTTAAAGGCATCGGATTGTTTATTCTATTTGTTCCCGCAGGGTTTCCAAGGTTTTCCATCTGCTTTTTCAATTTTTTTTACATTGTCCCGATAGTGTTTCCAAAATTTTCATTGTCTATGAAAAACCCTGAAAATCTTGATGAGGATGAATCATTGGAAGTCCCCATAAATAAGGGCCCCTGCAAAAGTTTTGCAAAGGCCTTTCAATTCCCATCTTTTATTCGTAATCCTGATTTTCATTTAGGGACCTGGCAACGGTATGCGGCACTGGCTGATTTTGCCGGCACCTGTCCGCCCATGTTCAGGTTTGGTTTCCAGTAGCTTGTTTCATCTGTACTTTGTGTAATCCCGCTCATATCAAAATCACCACTTAAATATCCTGTCTGATTGAGCTGGGGTTTCCAGACATTTGTTTCATCGGTACTTTGAATTATGCCATTTCCATCGCCATCACCGGATACCATTCCAAAATACCCACCGCCAAGGTCTTTGTAACCTTGATCGACCTGATAAGCTTTATTGATATCATCCCTGAAGTCCCAGGTATATGCAGCCCCATCACGTGTGACATTAGCGGAGGTCATTACACCAAGGTGGTTTCGGTGCCAGATTACGACATATAGGTTATCGGTAATGGAAATATCGATCTGTAATTCGTTCTCGCCGTCCATTCCAACTATCCTTCCATCTTTTAAAAGGAAAGCGGCCTGTTGTGCCACCATTGTTGCGGCAGTTGCATTTTCGGGGCCACCGGGCGTTACCCTGTATTCTACCAAGACCCAGTCCACCACATCCACATTGGGAATTGCTGCCACGCTCTCCGTCCCGATATAGTTCCACGGGGAACCACCGTATGGGTGCGACAAAGGAATATATCCCCCAATATTCAAGGCAGTTCCCATTTCATTGGTATCGAAGGGTCCTTCGAGCAGTACGGCAAGGTTTGCCAATAATCCACCGCCAACCGTTATATGCCGGGAATCACCACCACCTGTCTGGCAATAATAATCGCCATACCAACTTTGCTGTACCGGAACGTTCCAGATAAGTATTTGGGAATTTTCACCACTAAAACCAGGGGAATCGAGGACTGCATTTTCATAATACCATTGATAGGGCGTTCCGAGTGGTTGGGCATCAAATTTGAACTGCCCCGAAATGGGCTGATGGTCGATGAGGAAAACAAACTGATCGGTGGTACCGTTCAGGTTTGTCCAGGTATTGGCCCATGTCCCATTGTTTACAATATCGCCCTGACAATAAATGTAAAGTTGATAATTGCTATTGCGGATCTGCCCGTTATTGGTGATCCTTCCGCCCACGTTTAATGTTACATGATCATTTGAACGGTTTTGCAATATCCCGGAGTTTATTATATAACCATTGAAAACCACATTGTCATCCAAATGCACCTCCCCGCTCAGGATCACATTGGGTTCAAAAACAAGCAACCCAATATAAGCCCCGTCGTTCCCTTCGTATTCAAAATCCTCACCGGAAACAGTGCCATTGTAAAACCAACCGTCATATTGGCCATTTCCCCGGACCGAAAGCTTTTTGGCCGATGGCATCACAAGTTCGCCTCCTCCCAGATTTACATTGGTCCCGTAAAACAAGAGATCGCCATCGGAAATAACAAGCGACAAAGGATCGGTATTGGTAAAAGATGACGTTGAAATCGGTTTATCGTTTATACACTCGATATGCTGATCGGCCGGGCCCGTCATATTCAGTGAATTGCAAGTCCAATCCCCATTGTTGATTACGGTTCCGGTTGCATTCACATACAATTGGTAATTGGAATTTCTAATTAAACCATTGTTGGTCAAAAAACCATTTATCGTAAGGGTACTATTTTCACTTGTGCGCGTCTGCAAAGTATCTTCAACTATCGTATTTCCATTGAGTACCACACCTTCATCTACCCTTACAATTCCCTGTAATGTTATATCCTCTACTGAAATACCAGCCAAATAACCATCATTGTGCATATATAAGTTTTGATCATTGCCTATTAAAGTACCATCTATTAAATATCCTCCCAAAACTGAAAGGCTTGCACCCTTTGAATTATCCAATTCCAGGGCAACCCCATTCAAATCTATATTTGTATTATTAAAATTAAAATCTGTCATCACTGTAATAGCACCTGTTGTATCAGCCGCAACAAAGTTCAGTCCCGAAAACCCACCCGTTCCGCCCTGTGATATTTCATGGGTGTTCAGGCTCATCATTTGGGTATAATAGTTCGACCAAACACCATTGTTTATTATGTTTCCATTACACCTTAAATGAAAATTATAATTTGAATTCCTAATGGTATCATTGTTTGTAACATTTCCATCAATATAACACCAATTTATATTTTCATTGGTTTGATTCATCAATATTCCATTATTTACAGTTTCCCCCTTAAAAGTTACCGGGTCTTCCCTTATTATAACAGTCCCTTCGAG
>JAJRTT010000346.1 GCA_024278155.1 Bacteroidota bacterium
CCAGCTTTACACCTTGCATCAGCAAATGAAAAATGATGCTGTTGGTACACTTCAAAAAGTGGCTAATGTTGGTTTTGATACAGTGGAAACGGCGGGTTATCACGAAAAGAATTTTTATGGGTTTACACCAAAGGAATTCAAGAAACTGGTAAACGATATGGGAATGATTGCCCAAAGCAGCCATGCCCGCGTGAACCCGGTGAATATTGAAGAAACAATTGAAGATACCCTTAATGCCGGGATGGACTATCTTGTCCTCCCAAGTTTTGACAGGGAAAAACGTGGAAGTCTGGATGGCTTTCGGGCTGCTGCAGATGATTTTAATGTGATGGGCGAAAAATGCAAAAAGGCCGGTTTATCATTTGCTTATCATAACCATTCCTTTGAATTTGAAGAAATGGAAGGGAAAATACCCTATGATATATTACTTGAAAATACCGATCCCGGATTTGTTTCAATGCAGCTCGATTTATATTGGATAGTTTACGGCAGGAAAAATCCACTTGATTATTTTAACAAGTTCCCCGGACGTTTTGGGTTGTTTCATGTAAAAGATATGTCGCATGACATGAATAGGGAGTCAACGGAAATAGGAAAGGGGATCATTGATTTTAAGGCGATTTTTGCCGAAAAAGAAAAAGCAGGGATGAAAGAGTTTTACCTTGAGCAGGAATCATTTCAAATGGATCCCTTTGATAGTATTGCCGTTAGCTATGGTTATTTAAAAACCTTTGTTCGATGAACCGAAAAAACGAATAATAAATAATATATTTCTAATCATTCAATTCTGAAATATTGATGGTTAATTAGTTTTGGATTTTGATATTGTTAATTGGGATTTATTTGATTTTTGGGTATTCTGTTTTGTGATTTTTAAAGAAAGATAAGAATGTTAAGATATATTGACCAAATAGATTAAGCCATGAACGAAAAAACAATCGGGACAGGGATCATTGGTTTTGGATTATCGGGAAAGGTATTCCATGCCCCTTTTCTGCATATAAGTCAGGGCTTCGAAATAAAAAAAATCGTGGAACGGCATAAAAAGGAATCCCAACTGATTTATCCCTACGTAGATGTTGTTGAGGATTATAAAGAGTTGTTAAATGATGCTGAAATCGAGTTGATTGTTGTATGTACACCCAACACGCTTCATTATCAGATGGTTATTGATTGCCTGAAAGCCGGGAAACATGTGGTTGTTGAAAAGCCCTTTACCCCAGCAAGCAAGGAAGCGGATGAATTGATCAAGCTGGCCAAATCATTGGATCGAAAGATATTTGTTTATCAAAACCGGAGGTGGGACGGGGATTTCCTTACGATCAAAAAAGTGTTGAAAACAGGGGTGTTGGGAAATATCCAGGAATATGAAGCGCACTTCGACAGGTTTAAACCCGAAGTAAATTCACTGGCCTGGCGCGAATTCCCGGTACCAGGGGCCGGGATTTTGTATGATTTGGGTTCCCACTTGATCGATCAGGCACTTCACCTTTTCGGGAAACCAATTTCGGTAAAAGCCAATATTCAATCACAACGTGAAGGAGGGGAAGCGGATGATTATTTTAAATTGATACTTAAATATAAAAGCCTGAATGTAATACTTTCTGCAGGAATGCTAGTGGAGGGGACAGGTCCCCGTTTTGTGATTCACGGAGTTCTGGGCTCCTATGTTAAATTTGGTATCGACCCACAGGAAGAATATCTAAGAACTGGCCGGATGCCGGAAGGAGAGGATTGGGGTTCAGAAAATCCCGAAAATTGGGGAATGATTACTATTGATTATCAGGATTTGAATATTGATGGCAGCATTGAAACGGAACCGGGAAACTATATGGGATTTTATGATAATGTGTTTGATGTATTACGAAATGATGGCGGTATGTCAGTAAAGCCCAAAGAAGCAAGGAATGTAATCCGGCTTATCGAACTTGCATTTGAAAGCAGCCGGACAGATAGAACAATTGAAATAGATTTTTAATTTAGCCTGGTTAATTCATGAATTATTCAGGCTAAGTGATATAGTTTGTCTGAATAAAAATTCATTTAAGAAACAAAATGGTAATCAGTTGATCAACACCAACACACATAAATTCAATCATGAAAAAACTACAACACATGAAAAAAAAAGAAAATAATACCCTTAGCCGAAGACGTTTCATCGGAAACGTGGGTACGGCAGTTGCCGGGTTTACGATTTTGCCAAGCTATGTGGTTGGAGGATTGGGACATGTTGCCCCCAGCGACAAAATGAATATTGTGGGAATTGGTGTTGGTGGCATGGGAGGTGCCAATGTAAATAATTGCAACAGCGAGAACATAATAGGATTGTGCGATGTGGATTGGGATTATGCCTCCGGTTTGTTCGGGCAATATCCCGGTGCGAAAAAATACAAGGATTACAGGAAGATGTTTGATGAGTTAGGGGATTCCATTGACGGGGTTATTGTTGCAACCCCCGACCATACCCATGCTATGATTGCAGCAACTGCAATGAAAATGGGCAAACATGTCTATGTCCAAAAACCTTTGACCCACACGGTTTATGAATCGAGGATGCTGACACAATTGGCCAACGAACATAAAGTGGCCACGCAGATGGGCAATCAGGGCAATTCCGGTGAAGGCATCCGTCAAACGTGTGAATGGATTTGGGACGGGGCGATTGGGGAAATTACCGAAGTCCATGCCTGGACAAACCGCCCCATCTGGCCACAGGGCTTGGAAAGGCCCAAAGAAACACCTTCCACGCCACCCACACTTGCTTGGGATTTGTTTATCGGCCCGGCCAAATGGCGGCCCTACCATCCATCTTACACTCCCTGGAACTGGCGTGCATGGTGGGATTTTGGAACAGGGGCTTTGGGCGATATGGCCAATCATATTGTGGATCCGGCTTTTTGGGCATTAAAACTTGGGCAACCCACTTCCATAAATGGGAGCTCAACACAGGTGAATACCGAGAGCGCACCCCATTCTGAAATTGTACATTATGAATTCCCTGATCGGGGAAAGATTGGCAAAATCAAACTGCCACCCTTGAAAATGACTTGGTACGATGGTGGATTGTTGCCTCCCCGACCGGAAGAGTTAAAAGACGGCCAGATAATGGGCGATCAAAGCGGGGGCGTTTTGTTTATCGGTACCAAGGGTAAATTGATGACAGGCTGTTATGGCCGTGATCCGATTTTGTTGCCCGATGAGCTGCACAATGATTACAAACGTCCCGAGCCAACAATCCGCAGGATAGAGAATGCCATGAGCGGCGGTCATGAGTTGGATTGGATACGTGCCTGTAAGGAAAGCCCGGACAGCAGGGTGGAAACCAGCTCGAATTTCAATTATTCCGGGCCATTGAACGAAGTAGTGGTTATGGGCAACCTGGCCGTAAGGTTACAGGATTTGAAACGGAAATTGTTGTGGGATGGCGAAAACATGAAAATCACCAATATAAGTAACGAAGACGAAATCAGGGTGGTGACCAGCGATAAGTTTACGGTTGTCAATGGAGATCCCCATTTCGATACACAATATAAAACCATGAAAGCAAAACCAGCCGCCGAGGAGTATATCAAACACACATACCGGGAAGGCTGGAATTTGTAAACAGGAACTTATTGACGCACGGAGGTACGTCTTTATATGGCCCCATGACAATAGGGCCATATATGGAGATAACAATGGAAGCTCCGTTAGGAGCGGAATATTTGTAGCCCCGTATGTAGCAAAGCGAAATGCGGGGATATAAAAGACGAAAGCCAGGTTTTGGCGGTCCCGCACGTGCGGGATTCGATGGCGAAGCAGAAAATTATGCCAAAACCGAATAAATTGATTTTTTAGTTGAATTTAAGTATTAAAACATTAAACAAATGAAAAAAATAAAATTGGTTATTTCAATATTATGCATTTCAGCATTATTGATTTCCTGCACCCAACAGCAAGAAAAAAAGGAAACCAAAAAGGAATCACAACAGGAAGTGAAAAAAGAGAAATCTGTACCCAATACCCTTTCGCAGGCAGAAAAAGCCGAAGGCTGGGTCTTGCTCTTTGATGGGAAAACCACAAAAGGCTGGCGGGGATATGGAAAAGAAAATTTCCCGGAAAAAGGTTGGAAAGTGGAAGATGGGACACTCCATGTAATGGGGAGCGGAAAAGGGGAAGCTGGTGGCGGTGGCGACATCATCACCGATAAAATGTACGGTAATTTTGAATTGTCCCTGGAATGGAAAGTAAGCGAAGGGGGGAATTCAGGTATTTTTTACCTCGTCCAGGAAAAACCCGGTCAACCCATATGGAAGTCAGC
>JAJRTT010000347.1 GCA_024278155.1 Bacteroidota bacterium
CCCCTCAAAACGCTTCAATTTGGAATTGCCATATTTCAAGGTTTTCTTTCTGATTTTATCTTCGGGCTTTGGAATGAGCAGGTGTTTTTCCGACTTGGAATAAAACTTATCGGCATAACAGATGATTTTTTCCTCCACGCTTACGGGCAACATATCGCGCTTGGGCAATGGGAAATTTGATTTCTCGATATCCTTTTTTGAAAGCCCCACCCCCACATGTGTTTCACAAACCCTGGCTATTTCGGGAAAACCCTCTTTTTCAAGGATTTCCCTGCCGAGATAAGTATGGCCAATATACCGGTACTTTCCATGGCAACCAATATCAGGGGCGTTGGTCTTGATGATCCCGATATCGTGCAACATGGCACCTTTCAGGATAAACTTTATGTCGGGGTTCAGATGGGGGTTATGCTCCGCAATTTTCAAGGCCAGTTCGGTCACTTTCACACAATGGATAAAATAATATTTATGCGCAACACTTCCGGCAGGATAATATTTATCAATAACCGCCAAAACTTTTTTCGGAATCTTAAATGAATATTCTAAGTCGTAAAGCATTGGTGTATTTTGAATATCATAAACTCATTTTGAAAAACCCAAAAAAAAGACAAAATCAACTGAACAATAATTAAAAGTTATGCGTTAGGGGTTGTAAGCTTTGCATTTAACAAATATCCATTAACTTTTCAACTCATAACCATTAACCCTATTACTAATCAATATCCTTTACCGGCTCCACATGGATATTTATATCGAGCGGGGCAATCTTGCTTTTCAGCCCCAACTCAATCTTGTCACACAAATTATGCGATTCTTTTACGCTCATACCGCCCGGTACGTTCAAATGAAAATCGAGGTATTTATAAGGCCCGGATTTTCGCGAACGGACTTTGTGGTAAGAAATTTCCCCTTGCATGAACCCCGACAAAATTTCATCCACCAATTTAAGGTCTTCATCGGGAAGGGCAACATCCACAAGCGGTTGGTACGCATTTCTTATAAGGGAATACGCTTCCTTCAAAATAATCAATGCGACGAGAATTGCAATTACCGGATCCAGGACATGTAAATCCGTCAACCAAATAATAAACATACCGATCGCCACGCCCACCGAGGTATAAATATCGGTTTTTAAATGCAATGCATCAGCTTCGAGTGCAATCGAGTCTGTTTCTTTCGCAACCTTATAAAGCCTTCTCGATACAAAAAAATTCACGATGGCAGAAACACTCATCACAATGATACCAAGGTATAGGAAATCAATTGGCTTGTGGTCCACAAACTTTTTTATGGCTTCGTAAACAATCCAGAATGCGGCCACCAAAATCAACAAACCCTCCACGACACCTGAAACATTCTCGATCTTGCCATGACCATAGGGATGCTCTTTATCGGGTGGCAAACCCGAAACCTTCACCGAAAAAAAAGCAATAACAGAAGCCACAAGGTCAATGGTAGAATGAATCGCTTCGGAAATAATACTAACCGAACCGCTCAATATCCCGACCACAATCTTGATGACGATCAGGAACAGATTGGAAAATATCGAAAGCCTTGCTGTTTTAACTTTTTTATTCAAAATCCAGTTGATTAGAATCAGGCACAAAGATAAAACTACTTGCATCAAAAAAACAAGAGGATTTAAAAATCGGTTATCTCGGGCGCTACAATGCCAATGAAGAGTATTTCCCAATAGGTATCACAACAACGACACCCTCGACATCCACATCCCCATTGCCGAAGCAAGAAGTTTCAAGCAGGAACTTGACAAGGTAAAAGTCACCGGAACCCGGCAATTGCTTAAAAACGGGGCAACCGAAATCACTTCCGACATTAAAACCACCCATCCCGGAACAGGTTCGGAGTATTCCTTTGGTGGTGAAATTGTCCAGTAAATGGGTTTTCTTTGATGGATGGCGTACCGGGATCAATTGACGACAATGAACATTAACCAAAATTCATTGATTTTATTTGAACAAAAAATTTAAAGCAAGCAAAATATTTTATAATTTTGCACCCGTTTTACGAAAAACATATTGGTCCCGTAGCTCAATTGGATAGAGCGTCTGACTACGGATCAGAAGGTTAGGGGTTCGACTCCTCTCGGGATCGCAGAAACAAATGACTAAAGCCTGTATATGAACAATATGTGGGCTTTTTGCTTTAAGATAGGTACAACAATGGGATGGTTTTCGCATCTGTAATGAGCTGAATTTGTGGTGCTCATAAAAGCGGTTTTTGCTTGTGTCTTCATTGCTGATGATTTTTAGTTCTAAATGCAAATCTCATTAGCAATAAACCGGTTGGCCCGCTATCTTGCTCCGCCCTTGCCTTCATGCCATACCACCCCATTTATGAATCTTACCCGAAGGTTGGTTTTCCATAAACGAGTGGAAATTGTTTTTGTGCTGTTCCCGCACCCTTGTTATTCGACTATAATTAGTTTTAAATCACCAGAACCGATATTGACCAGTTCATCTTTAAATGAACTATCGGCATCAAAACAGAAAACTATTTTTCTTTTTTTCCTTCTTTTTTATATTTTGAATCTTGTCAATTATCATAAGACTTTTTCCCTTAAAATGTGGTCAATGTTGCGTTAATCATATCCCTTTTATTTGGGTCCACAGTCGTTTGTTCGGCATAATCGGGCCATTTTCCAATAACATCGCTTATTTGTTTAATAATCAGATCGGCTTTTTTTATGTTTATGGACTTGGCAAGTACCAGCAGGTCATTTTTTGAAATATTGTTTCGCTTGCCATTTACACTCAAAGCATGTCGGTTTACCCATTTACTTCCAGGGTCATAAGAATAGGACACGTCATAAGCGGGGGCAAGCTCCCAAGTCCCCCCTTCCTTTAACCTAAATGCAAAATTTTTCGTGTGATCATCGCAATTGCTTGCCATTACATTAAATGCCATTCTGCGGAACATTTGTTCAGCATCGGGATAATGCAACCTCAACATGCGCATTGTTTGAAATAATTGCTCATAACCATAACTCTGCACTTGATTATAGTCGTAATGTTGCATCGCACAAAAAGTTTGCACGTGATGCTTTATATCACTTCCTTCCCTGTCAAAACGTTTGGTCATAAAATGTGCCCTTCCATTTTCCTCTAACAACCTGCATTTGGTCATTTCAATTTCACAGTCTTTTGCCATTAATGAATAAGCCATCTCAATACGGCCATAGCCTTTTGGGTCTCCTAATTGTTCTTCATTTACACCATCCAATTTTAAAATCCAATGCTCAAAGCCTAAAGGTGCACGTGTTTGTCCTGACCTTACCTCTTCTGTTTTTTCATTGAATGCAATAATTGCTTTTGCCCTCATACCACCTGCTGATGTGCCCACTTTTAATATGTGGTCAAGAGACTCTTTTTCATCATTGCTAAGATTGGTATGAAATGTCTCTCTTTGGTTCAATATCTTTTTAGATAATTCTACCAGGCTATCAACTTCAATATTGAAAGTGTTTTTTGCTTTTTCAAACTGTGCCGGTTGAAATTCCAAAGCACCCATTCCCCGTGACCCTATAAAACAAAGTTTCTCGACAGGGTTCATTGAATCCGGTGATCTTCCTTGTTCTGCGAGCCAAGCATCAATTAATTGATTACCGTATTTATCCGGTAAGCAATCAGCAAGTAGGCCCGGCAATCCCTGAAAAGTATCTTCTTTGCTGTTTTTTGGAGGTAAGAGCTCGGGGAAACTATAAATGCGATCACCGTTACTTATTGGCATTTTAATTGGGGAAATATCCCAGTTCCTGTTTAGGAATTTCTTATCGTATTGGAAACTGGCTAAATTTCTGTTTTGATTCCAGCGTACGGCACCAACTAATTCGCCCCATATCTTTACTTCAGCAACATCTACCATTCTGATTCATTTATATTGGTTTTGTTATCATCCTTACTTCGTGCCCGCTTTCGTTTGTTCTTCTGCAATCTTGCATATTCAATGGGGCTTATTTCATCCTCTACATGGAAAACATCCATTACATACAACAGATCCAACACACGTAACACCTGTATTAATGTAGCTATTGTTACTGTATCCCCTTTCTCTAAAGAAGTTAATGTTGAACGATTAATGCCTGCAGCATCTGCAACATCTTTCTGGGTCCTGTTTTGTTGTAACCGATGATGCTTAACAAAAGCTCCAATACTTTTAGCTATTGCAGCATCATTCATAGCTATCCAGTTATTGTTGTTTATATCCATCATAAAACCTATATTATATGCTTAATGATTATTATATGCAGCAAATGTAATATTAATATCATTAATAGCCAATGCCGGAGCTCTTATTTATTTAGTAGCAGGATTATCTAACTACATTTATATAAAGGGGCCTTTTTATATGTGTTAAAACGACATTTCGCATTTTCATTAATAATTATCAACTGATTTACCTCCTATAGTATAAATGGTTTCATCTGCTTATCAAAATATGTCATTGTTGTCCTATTTTAATAGCGTGCCTATGGCACTTTTGTAAGTTAGTGAAAGATACGAAATAACTTCCCCATTTAGGCAAGTCCTTTTCACCTTTTACTTTGTTGGAAAAACATTGAACAAACTGTCTGTGTGTCGCCGAAGCTTTAGCGGAGGCACAGGCTGTTCGCAGTTTTTCCGCTTCGTAAAAAACAAAAACAACAATGCCTGTTCTTCTGAACTTGTTTTGTAACTTTCACAAGGTCAAATCAGAGCTTACGAAAAAGATTTATTTTTCCGTATATTTGCAAAATGACCAAAGACGGACTCATACAAAAACTTGATGACCTTGAGTGGGAAGACTTTGAAGTAAAAGAAGCAAAGGCAGGACTACCTAAATCTTCGTGGGAAACTGTTAGTGCTTTTTCAAATACGTCAGGGGGTTGGCTGGTTCTTGGCATAAAGCAAAAAGGGAAAAGGTTTGAAATACAAGGATTAACGAATCCAGAAAAGACCGAACAGGATTTTCTCAATACTTTCCGTGGGGATAAATTCAATGTTCAAATTTCCACTAAACAGGAGAAATACAATATTGTTGGCAAACCACTTCTTGCTTTCTACATTCCAGCCTCAAACAAAAAACCAGTTTATTTTATTTCACGAATCAATACATTTATCCATGGGGGAAGTGCCGACCATAGGGCTACAAAGGAAGAGGTTGACACCATGTACCGCGATCAAACTTTTGGCACAAAGACTTCTGAAACCGCACCTGACACTGGGATAAAAGACTTGAACACAACTTCCCTAAACCGCTATCGCAATTATATGGCCCGGTTTAACCCCGGAGCGATCTACAACCGTTTTAATGAAGATGAGTTTCTTTCAAAACTTAGGATTTTGGAAAATGGCGAATGTACCTATGGTGGACTTTTGATGTTTGGCAAAAGGAGTACAATAGAAAGACATTTCCCTGACTTTTGGGTTGACCTGTTGGAGGTTCCTGGAATTTCGTATCGCGATTCCAAGATACGTTATACCTTTCGGCTTGACGAATTCGAGAACCTTTGGGAATATTGTTTTGAATGTTTTGCACGTCTCAAACAAAAAGTGGATGTTACATTTGTATTAACAAGTGAGGGCTTCGGGCAGGAGCTGTCCCCCGGTTTGGACGCCATCCGTGAGGCACTTGTAAATATGCTCATGCACGCCGATTATTTTTCACCCGCCCACTCCCGCATACGGGTTTTTACCGACCACATTGAGTTTTATAATCCCGGTGGACTTCCCAAACCTTATGAAGAACTTAAAGATAATGATATATCGTTACCAAGAAACCCCATTATTGCCAAACTTTTCCGCATGGTAAAATTAGCGGATAATGCCGGATTTGGATTTGATAAAATTGAAACGAGATGGATGCAACACAACCGCACAAAACCTGAATACGAATTGAGCTATGACTCAACCATTGTGAAGTTTCAACTGCAAATAATCAAAGAAACTACACAGAAAACCACACAGGAAATTTCAAAAATTATATCAGATAACAAGTTTGCAACAACAACAGAAATGGCATTTTCACTAAATAGAAGTCGAAGTGCCATTGCCAAACAAATTGTAAAACTTAAAGAAAAGGGACAATTAAAGCGAATTGGCCCCGATAAAGGTGGTTATTGGAAAATTATAAAGTCTAATGATTCATTGAAAAATTACAATATGTTACCAAAAATATTTGATAGTTCAAGCAAACATAACCGTTAAAGATAATAAACAATGAAAAAAACTACAATAATCTTTTCCTTAGCCATACTTAGTATCTTTTCAATGGCGCAAACAGAAGTCACCATTTACCAAATCCAGGGGCAGCAGGATTCTTCGCCCTATGAAGGTGAAACCGTTAAGACCCATGGGATAGTTACCGGGGTTTTCAGCGGGAGTTATTTTATCCAGGACGGCGAGGGCGCCTGGAACGGTGTATATGTTTATTCCACCGAAGCGGTCAACGAGGGCGATGAA
>JAJRTT010000348.1 GCA_024278155.1 Bacteroidota bacterium
AAAGGAAATATGAGACAGAAGCTTCAGGAGGGATTACACTGGAAACAATCAGGGAATATGGAAAAAGTGGAGTGGATTATATTTCTGTCGGGGCACTCACACATCAGATTAAAAGCCTTGATATGAGCCTGATCGCAGATTAATATCCATTGACTTTCCCTATGACCAAAACGCATAACTTTTAACCTTATAACACTTAACCCTTAAACCCGTCACATTGAAAAACAAAAAGGCCCAATTTGTCCAGTGGAAACCTGTTCAAAGCTTGATTCGCTTTCTTAAAAAACTTATCATTCCCGGTTTCGATGGCGTTCCTTTATATTATGTGGGGGGGTTTTTTTACAGGGGGATTTCGCAAGGTTACCTTACCACGCGTGCAGCAGCCATTGCATTCAGTTTTTTCCTTGCTATTTTCCCAATGATCCTGGTTTTTTTCACGTTGATCCCGTTTATCCCAATTGATAACTTTCAGGAAACACTAATGGCTTTTATCACCAATATCATTCCCGACTCGGCTGAAGCAATAATCAATACAACTCTTGTTGACATTATTGAAAGACCGCGCGGGGGGCTCCTGTCCTTTACTTTTTTCCTGGCAATGGTTTTTGCGACCAATGGGTTTTCGAGCATTGTTGATGCGTTCAACACTACTTATCACACCATCGAAACCCGCACCTGGCTGAAACAACGGATGATTGCCCTGGTGATGTTCCTCACAAATACCATAATTGTCATTATTGCCATTGCCCTTCTCACTTCGGGCACGGGTTTTTTCGAATTCCTTTTGCAAAAGCATATCCTGAACAACTGGACAACCTTTTACCTTTTGGAAGGGGTAAAATGGATAGTGCTGACAGCGATGTTCTTTTTTTCCATCTCCTTTATTTATTATCTTGCCCCGGCCAAAAAGAACAAATTCAGGTTTATTTCCGCCGGCTCGTCACTCGCCACTTTTTTATCGCTCATAGCTTCGGTGGGGTTCAACTATTATGTCCAGAACTTTTCGAGTTACAATGCCCTTTACGGTTCCATCGGCACTTTGTTGATAATCCTGATGTGGATTTACTTCAATGCCATCATCCTCCTTATCGGTTTTGAACTGAACGCAAGTATCCAGGAAGCCAAAAAAGATACGGACCTGTATTTTAGCAAGGATGAAAACTTTCCTTTGAAATAATCGATGTTCATCTTTTATTCCCGGTAAGCAAATTGAACTTTTAAAGGCCAAATTTTGTTATGTGCATATTGTGGCTAATTTAGAATTAGTAAAAATTATTATATTTGCCCGGCTATTTTAATGTAGCTTGTTTATATATGGTGTCAGGCAACCTTTATCAAGGGTTTCTTGTCTAAAATTTGACCCCGTGAAACCGGGGAATAGCATAGGTTAAATGTATTCATTTCTAAAAACAGTTTAATTGTGAGAGCAAAAAGCATCCCATCATTCCGTCTATTTTTTATTTCATTGATATTTGCAAGTACCGGGCTTTTCGCCCAAATCGGCATCCAATCGGGTGTGGACCCCGAAGCCATGGTCGAGAACATTGTAGGTGACGGTGTGGTTTTTGAAAATGTGACCTATCAAGGGGCAAACCTTGCACGGGGAACATTCAGTAATGGCGGGACAACGAACCTTGGAATCGAAAGTGGCGTTTTTCTTACGTCCGGTGCAGGTTATATTATTCCCGGCCCCAATGGCCCTGGCTCGTGTTCAGCAGGATCAGGCAATGGAATGCCGGGAGATGCCACCTTAACTGCCCTGGCCGGAGTCTCGACCTATGATGCGGCCGTTCTTGAATTTGATTTTATCCCCGAATCGGACACATTGCGCTTTAAATATGTTTTTGGGTCGGAAGAGTATAACGAATGGGTTGGATCGACTTTCAATGATGTATTTGGGTTCTTCGTAAGTGGGCCCAATCCGGATGGAGGGGTTTATGCCAATAAAAACGTGGCCATTGTCCCGGGCACCGACCCCGAGGTACCCATTGCAATCAACAACGTGAACAATGGATATGCAGGTTGCGATGTGGATCCAACAGGCCCGGGCTCGTACCCGGAATTCTACAGTGACAATACAGGGGGCTTGACACTTGAGTATGATGGTTTTACCGCCGTATTGACCGCCTTCATCAAAGTAGTTGCCTGCGAGACGTACCACATTAAAATGGCCGTGGGCGATGCGGGAGATGGAATTTATGACACAGGTATCTTCCTTGAGGAGAACAGTTTTGAAAGCCCGAAAATAGATGTGCAGATCGATCCATTCCCAGAAGGTGTTTCAGAGAACATGGTTGAGGGTTGTGTTGAGGCTGATATTATATTTAAACTGCCCAATAAAAGCTATGCACCTATTACCATTACTTATGAAATTACCGGAAGTGCCGAAAATGGCGTTGATTACGAAACCATTCCCGATTTCATTGAGATTCCCGAAGGGGAGGACAGTGCTTCCATTCATGTTGTGCCCCTGCAAGATGGAATTGAAGAGGGCGATGAAGATATTGTATTGATCCTTAAAAACGAATTGGGCTGTACCATCCGTTACGACACCGTAATTTTCATAATTATTGATTATATCGACATTGTTACGGAAACCACACCAACAACGCAAATTTGTCAGGGGCAGTCCATAGACATTTGGTGCCAAACAGAAAATGGCATCCCGCCCTATTCCTATCAATGGCTGGAACCACCGCTTGATACCGACTCGATAAACGTTACCCCGGACGAAACAACCACCTATTTCGTGGAAGTTACGGATATGTGCGGGGGGGTTGCAACGGATTCGGTGACGGTGGTGGTAATGCCCATGCCTGAACTGGAACTGGGCAACGACACTACCTTATGTGGCGGTGATTCCTTGGTTTTGACACCCGGCGAAGGCTTTGCAAGCTATGTATGGCAGGATGGCTCAACGGGTTCTACTTACACCGTTACCCAACCGGGAGGCTTGTATTATGTACAGGTTGCGGCCGCAAGCGGATGTGCTGCTGCCGACCAGATCAATGTCGATTTTTATCCCGAAATAGAATTAAACCTCGGAGCAGATACGATTATTTGCCAGGGCGAATCCATTACCATGGATGCACCGGGTGGAATGACAAGCTACACCTGGCAGGACGGCTCCACGGGAACATCTTATACCGCCACGGAAACAGGCAATTACTGGGTCACGGTCTTCAACGAATTCGGATGTTCAAAAACCGATACTCTTTACCTTTATGTTGACGAGTCGCCCACCACACTTGACCTGGGCAACGACACCGCAATATGTGCCGGATATACTTATATCATCGACCCTGGCTTTTTCCTTGAGTACCTTTGGGGAGATGGCAGTACAGCCTCCACTTTAACCGTGACCGAACCGGGCACTTATTCATTAACGGTAATGGGGGGCTGCAACAATGCCACCGACTCCATTACCATCAGTTACCTTCCACCCATTGAAGTGGACCTTGGCCCCGACATGAGTATTTGTTCAGGTGCTTTTGTTGACTTGGATGCCGGATTTGGTTTTGTGAACTACCAATGGCAGGACGGTACCAATTCGCAATATTACAATGTATATGAAAGCGGGGTTTATTCGGTAACGGTCACTGACATTTACACTTGCCAGGGTGGCGACACCATTGTGGTCGAAGTTGCGGATGTTGTCTCATTGCCCGAAGACAGCACCTTCTGTGAAGGGGAAACGGTTAGCATTGATGCCGGTTTTGGTTTCGACACCTATTCATGGAACACGGGCTCAAGCTCACAGGTCCTGAACGTCACCGAAGGGGGGACATACATTGTGAACGTAGCCTATGTGTTCGGCTGCGAATCAGCGGACACAATTGAAATGACAAGGCTTCCCGTCCCATTGGCCAATATTGGAGAAAACAAAGACCTTTGCGAAGGCGACACAATTATCCTCCTTGCACCCGAAGGGGGATACGACTATTACTGGAACGGGGTGCAGGGAGAGCAAACCTATGTGGTCACCTCTGGAGGGGATTACAGTCTTACGCTTTCCAATTATTGTGGAGAAGACAGCGATGAAATTACGGTAACGGAATACCCCCTTCCCGGTGTAAATATTGGTGAAAACATACTCTTGTTCCCCGGCGAAAGCCAACAAGTGGACGCAGGTGATTTCAGTTCTTATTTATGGCAGGATGGTTCAACCGGAAGATATTATGTTGTTTCCTATGATAATTATCCCGATTCGCTCAAAGTGGAAGTATTTGACGGGCATTGTAAAAACTCCGATTCCATAAAAGTGGAAATATTCGATGTGGACATCCCCAATGTGATAACACCTAACGGAGATGGCAAGAATGACGTTTTCAAACCCGGTGAGGGATGGAGCGGCATCAGTTCCAATAAAATAATCATCTATAGCCGATGGGGCGATAAAGTTTGGGAATCATCGGACTTTGAATCCGGTTGGAACGGCAAAAGCAATGGGAAATTCGTTGCAAACGGAACCTATTTCTGGGTTCTTGAAGTTACTTATGGCAACGACAATGTATCTAAAACCTACAAAGGAAGCGTAACTGTTCTCGGAACAAATTAATTTTTCACAAATTTAGCTGCCTAAACATGAAACTTAAACTCTTTATATTTTTTATTGGCTTTTTCTCCATAACAGGTCTTATTGCCCAGGAAGATTATTACTGGGTAGGTGGAACCGGTATTTGGGCAAACCTCACAAATTGGAAAACATCGACTGGTGCAATTCCCGGGGAAGTGCCCGATGCAGGTGACAATGTGATCTTTAATGAAAATTCGTTCCAAAGCATTCACGACACGGTTTGGATATTCACCAAAAACCCGGAATGCCATAACATGATCTTGGAAAACATCCCGGATTCTGTTGTACTTGCAGGTGGGTCCGACACTACGTCCCTTGCAATTTACGGATCTTTGCTTTTTGATTCCCTGGTTTCAAATGCGTACAAAGGGAGCATCCATTTCCAGGCAGATGACATGGGGAACACCATTACCATGAATGGCAGGATGTTCAATGCATCCATTTATTTTAACGGAACCGGTGGTTGGATACTACAGGACACAATCCTCG
>JAJRTT010000349.1 GCA_024278155.1 Bacteroidota bacterium
CCACCCGGCGTAGTCAGAGACTACGCCGGGGATTCTTCGGTTAGGGCTTCCTAATTCTCAGCGTAGTCTCCCCTCTCTCAGCATAGTCTCCCGACTACGCTGAGCGGTGTTCAAATCTCCCGATTTACACTATTCAATTAAATCAATCTCCATCAAACAGTTGACGCTTTCGCAATAGTTTCCGGCACTGCTATAAAGATAATCTTCCGGGTTTACGACAATTCCGGCCTTTACCGGGTTTTGGTGGATATAATTTAAACGTTGTTCCATCATCTTGCTTGAAGTCAGTTCAACCGCATGGTTCTCATGTGTCCAAAACTGGTAATTTGAATTGCGTTTGTGTTTTCGGGCAGCAAAGGCCATTTCGCTCAGCAACCACTTCTTACGGCTTTCATTGCCATTTTCAATCCGGTCAATTATTTGGGTCGCGGTATATTTTTTCATGTCCCGGATCGTGTCGGAAAGTTTTGCGTTTTTCGATTGCAGGATCAAATGAACATGATTGGACATAATCACATATCCATAAACTTCGAGCTGCTTGTTCTTTCTGCAAAAAACCAGTGAATCGATAAAAACATCGCGATAATCCCTACGGGTAAAAATATCCAACCAAAATACAACCTGGAACGTGAGGAAATACATGGCACTTTGATCTTTTATTTGATATGCTTCTGGCATCGTATTGAATTTTAAGCAACGAATTTACGAAATAATATATCAATCAAAGATTGAAACACCACCCGGCGTAGTCAGAGACTTCGCCGGGGATTCTTCGGTTAGGGCTTCCTAATTCTCAGCGTAGTCTCCCGACTACGCTGAGTGAAGTGCAAATCTCCCGATTTGCATTGTTCATGCATAGCAACAGTTCCCTTCAGAATAATCAAATTCGTACAATTGCTTTGATTATTGTATTTGCTTTTTTCGATTACAATTTCACAAAACGACTTCTCAATCGGAGATTGAAACACCACTCGGCGTAGTCAGAGACTACGCCGAGGATTTGGACTGCGCCGGGAATTAGGAAACAAGTACATTTCAACAAAAATCAAATCCTTTAAGTACTCCCCACATTTCGACAGGCTCAATGTGACCTGTAAAGGACCCCACAAATTTCGACAGGCTCAATGTGACCAAAACAACTTAGTCTATGACTATTTCAGCACCTTCCCCAAATATTCCCCCGTAAAACTATCCTTGCATTTTGCCACTTCTTCGGGTGTGCCTTGGCAAATGATGTAGCCGCCGAGTTCACCACCTTCGGGGCCCAGGTCGATTACATAATCAGCAACTTTAATCACTTCCATATTGTGTTCGATAACGATGATGGTGTTCCCTTTGTCAACCAGTTTTTGCAAGACCTGTAACAATACGTTCACATCCTCAAAATGCAATCCCGTTGTGGGTTCGTCAAGGATGTACATGGTTTTACCGGTATCGCGCTTGGCGAGTTCGGCAGCCAGTTTTACGCGCTGTGCCTCGCCCCCGGAAATGGTAGTGGATTGCTGCCCAAGGGTGATGTAACCAAGCCCAACGTCCTGAAGGGTCTTTATCTTTTGGATAATGGACGGTATGTTTTCAAAAAAGCCCACCGCCTGGTTGATGGTCATTTCCAACACATCATTGATGGACTTCCCTTTGTAACGTACCTCCAGCGTTTCACGGTTATAGCGTTTTCCCTGGCACTCTTCGCAATGGACATGCACATCGGGCAAAAAATTCATTTCGATAATGCGGATACCGGCGCCTTTGCAGGTTTAGCAGCGGCCACCTTTCACATTAAAGGAAAAGCGTCCGGGTTTATAACCTCGGATTTTTGATTCGGGCAACTGTGCATACAGCTTTCGAATTTCATCAAAAACCTTGGTATAAGTTGCCGGATTGGAACGTGGCGTACGCCCAATGGGCGATTGGTCGATATCAATAACCTTGTCGATATTCCGGATGCCGTCGATTTTTTTGTAAGGCAACGGTTTTTTCACGGAACGGTAAAAATGGCTGCTCAATATTGGGTAAAGAGTTTCGTTTATAAGGGATGATTTCCCGCTTCCCGAAACCCCGGTTATGCAAACCAATTTCCCAAGGGGAATGACAACATCCACATTTTTCAGGTTGTTCCCTGTTGCGCCCGACAGTTTGATGCTTTTACCATTTCCTTTCCTCCTTTTTTTGGGAATTGCGATTTTTCTTGCCCCGCTCAGATATTCACAGGTAATGGTCTTGCAGTCCATCATTTGTGAAGGGATGCCGGCAGCCACGATTTCACCGCCATGTGCACCCGCACCGGGGCCAATATCCACCACATAATCGGCAGCAAGAATGGTTTCTTCATCGTGTTCCACAACGATAACCGAATTGCCAATGTCCCGAAGGTCCTGCAAGGATTTGATCAGTTTCAGGTTATCCCGTTGGTGAAGTCCAATGCTGGGCTCATCCAGAATATAAAGGACACTTGTTAACTGCGAACCAATTTGGGTCGCAAGCCGGATCCTTTGCGATTCGCCACCGGAAAGGCTTCGTGCCGGACGGTTGAGGGCAAGGTAATTCAGGCCCACATCCAACAAAAAGCCTATCCTGAGTTTTATCTCGCGAATAATCTCATGGGCAATATGCTTTTTCCGTTCACCAATATTTTCCTCAATTTTAGAAATCCATTCCCCAAGACGGTTCAGGTCGTTATTGGCCAGTTCCGAAATGTTTTTATCTGCAATTTTAAAATGAAGGGATTCCTTCTTCAAACGTGCACCATGACATTCAGGGCATTCGATATGGTTCATGAAATTCCGGGCCCATTTTTTTATGCTGGCAGAGGTGGTTTCCTCATACTGGTTGGTGATAAAATTGAAGATGCCCTCAAAGTTCAAGGTATATGTGGAGGTAACGCCGAGGTATTCCTTCTGAATATGGTACTCCTCGGTGGAACCATATAAAATCGTGTCCAAAGCTTCTTTGGGAATATCCTTTACGGGCGTGGTTAAATTGAAACCATGTTTTTCGCCAATGGCCTCCATCTGATGGAAGATCCAATTGTTCTTGTATTCGCCAATGGGCGCAATCCCACCCTTTTTAATGCTTAGGGATTTATCGGGGAAAATCTTGTCAAGGGCAATCTCGGAAATATTCCCAAGGCCGTTGCATCTCGGACAAGCGCCATAGGGCGAATTAAAGGAAAAGGTATTGGGTTCCGGCTCGTTATAGGAAATACCCGAAGTGGGGCACATGAGCAAGCGGCTGAAATGCTTGGCCTCCTTGCTTTCATGATCCAGGATCATCACTGAGCCTTTTCCGTATTTCATCCCAAGCTGTACCGATTGCACCAAACGTTTATTGGTATCCGGAGTCACTTTTAACTGATCCACTACCAACTCGATATCGTGCACTTTATAGCGGTCAACCGTCAAACCAAATTCCAGTTCGTTTATTTCCCCATCGATCCGGACTTTCAGGAAACCTTGTTTTCGGAATTGCTCAAAAAGCTCCCGGTAATGGCCTTTCCTCCCTTTAACGACCGGGGACAACACAAGGACTTTCCGTTCATCGTACTCCTTGTTTATCAGTTCGATGATCTGGTTTTCGGTGTAACGTACCATTTTCTCGCCCGTCTGGTGCGAATAGGCATCGGCGACCCTTGCATAAAGCAAACGGAGGAAATCATAAATTTCGGTAATAGTCCCAACCGTGGAACGTGGATTGCGGTTCACCGATTTTTGTTCGATGCTGATAACCGGGCTCAGGCCGCTTATTTTGTCCACATCGGGCCGTTCAAGGTTGCCTATGAACTGGCGGGCATAGGCCGAAAAGGTTTCCATATACCTGCGCTGCCCCTCGGCATAAATGGTATCGAAAGCGAGGGAGGATTTCCCGCTACCGCTCAAACCGGTAATCACTACCAGTTTATTCCGTGGGATTTTAAGGTCGATGTTTTTCAGGTTATGCGCCCTTGCACCATAAATCTCCAGGAATTCGGTATTGGACATATTTGATTTTTTGTTTGATATTTGATTTACTTTTTCCAAGAATTTCAATAAAAAATGAATCTGCAAAAGTACTGCGATTTTTGGTGGGGATTGAAAAAGGAGGAAACAAAATTTTGGAACAATAAGGCATTACAAATTAAACTTCACAACACCTACCCACATGGAGGAAGCGTCCACGCTTGTGAAGATAGCACATTCATCGGATGAGTAAATTACCGTTCATGTTGGTGACAACACCAACATGGGGCAGGGCATAATCATCATGTGGAGTGCACAATTAGCGTGGACGCTAATTGCATATAAATCTAAGCAGGAATCATGACTGCTGCCCGTTGGTGTTATCACCAACGGGAATCCTCAAACCACATGGAACAAGCGTCCACGCTTGTGTCTGGGACAGAAAACCGCAAGCGTGGACGCTTGCTACATCTCGGGAATGTGAACGTAACACATTCATCCGATGATCCCGATTATGAATAATCGCATTTTGTTTGGGTTTTTAAGACTAATACCTGCTAACCTTCAAATTTGTGATTGCCGCATCCACCTCAATATAAACCTTATTGGAAGATGAACTGAAATCAGGGGTTTGGTACAATCCTTTTTTGATTTTAATGAAACCATCCAATTCCTGGGAAGAAAGGATAGTCTTGAATTTCACCTCGCAATCCGAACTTTCCGGTATCCTTATCTTGATGGACGAAGCCCCGGCATCAACCGAAATATTCATCTCCTTCACCCTATCACCAACCTTTAGGTCAATTGCCGCGGCACCGCCATTGATTTCAATGTTTTCGACCTTGAATGGCCGCAAATCCATTTTCATATCGGATGCGCCCACATCAATATCCAAGTCCCAAACGGGTTGCTCATTTAGCGACAACATGGATTCTTCATGGGATCTATCGTTCCCGATACGGATCCCCTTGTTTTTAATATCAATGGTGGTTTTTTCACCTTCCCTTTGCGTATTTACATCATAGGAAACCGAATTCCCTTCATTGTAAAATTCAAACAAATCAACACAGGTATTCCCGACCTTAAAATCCCCCGCTGCCACCTCAAGGTTAAGCTTCGCATATACAACTCCTGTATCAAAGGCTTCGGCAAAATGTTGCTCGATCCGTTCCGATTTGTCATTTTGTGTGTAATCGTGGCCCCGGTACCAGTTGAACCAATGATATTCCCTTACCGGGCTGTTCAGGATAAAGATTATCCCAATTACAATGGCAATTACTGTCAGGACAAGTTTCACCATGGGTTTTAACGGGATTATTGCGATCCCCCAAAAGACAAGCAGCAATGGCCACAACC
>JAJRTT010000350.1 GCA_024278155.1 Bacteroidota bacterium
CTTGGCAGCAATTCTGCCATCCCAACAATAAAACGAAACCCCACTTCCCAACTCGTTAACCACCTTGATCGCTTCTTCCTGATTGATTGTGCCGAAGGGACACAGGTTCAACTTAGGCGCAACAAGATTCGGATCCAGCGCATAAACCACATTTTCATCAGTCATCTCCATGGTGACCATTTTTTTGGGTTGATCGGTTTGATTTCTTCCATGCACTTGTTGGGAAGGAAAAAGGACCTCTTTGTATATGGCCCTCCCCAACTCAAAGAAATCCTGGATATCCAACTGGAAGCTTCGCAAACCGAGCTCAACTACCCTTTGCACTTCCACCTAACAAAGCCTACGGAAAACGAAACCATTTATGAGGATGAAAAGCTTTGTGTCAGTACGATTCCCTTAAACCACCGTATCCCCACGTGTGGGTTCCTGTTCAAGGAGAAACAAGGGAAAAGGAGATTGATAAGGGAGGAAGTAAAGGCCTTGGATATCCCTGTTGAGCAGTTTTTCAATATCAAAAACGGGGGAGATTTCATCAAAGAAGATGGTACGGTTGTCAGAAATGGCGAAATAACCAAAGACCCGCATATTGTTCGTTCCTATGCTTATTGTTCCGACACCTCCTACTTCGAGCCCATAATACCGATAATTGAAAACGTTGATTTGCTTTATCACGAAACAACCTTTATGCAAGACCGTGCCGAAGCAGCAGCGGAAAAATTCCATGCAACAACCATCGAGGCGGCTACAATCGCAAAAAAAGCCAAAGTAAAGAGACTGATAATCGGACATTTCTCAAATCGCTATGACGATCCCAATCTCCTTCTTGATGAAGCACAGACAGTTTTCAAAAACACAAAACTCGCACTTGAGGGAAGAGTGTTTGAAGTGTAGGAGGATTGAAGATACTTGGTTATTGCACTCTCATTTACAAAAAAACATCTCGCCTGTAAATAATGAAACTGAATATAAGGATTGAAAAGATTTCCTAACTGTTTTCACTAAAACTCACGCCAATTTCTTACTTTTACCCTTTCACATTTTTTATGGATAAATTCCTGTACATCTAAATCTTTTGAGTTATGAACAAAAACCTACTCCTTTCCGTGCTATTATCATTGGCAATCGCTTTTGGTTTGTTTGCCCAAAAAACCGAGTTTAAAACCGAACCTGAAGAAGCCTTCGGGGTGGAAACCATCCGGGTGGAAAATGGAAAGCATTTAAATGATTATCTCGATATAGGGAAACTGAAAACGCAGCAAACGGACATTGATCCGGGGATTGACCCCGAAGGTGATTTCATGTTCCGGTCCGCTTTTTCAGCGGATGGGACAAAGGTGTTTGTCTGCAATGGAGGCACCAACAATGTAACTGTTTTCGACTTTGAAAACATGACGGTAATAACGAATATTGAAGTTGGTGGATATCCTTGCGACATAGCTGTTACAAATGAATATGCGGTGGTTTCCTGCATTTTCGGGGATGTGATCGACGTGATCGACCTTTCGAATTATTCCATTGCAGCATCGTTTTCGACCCCTTCGGGTGCACAGCCTGCCGTTGTGGAAATCAGCCCCGACGGGAATTTTGCTTACATCGCCTGCGACATCAATGACCAACTTGAAGTGATCGACCTTGCAAACCTGACCCAATTAAACCCAATTACAGGGTTTCCCATTAGCCTACAAACTTTTTCATGGGTTTCGACGGGAGGAAGGTCTTCCTTTAAGTTTTCCCGCTTTGTGGTATCACCTGACGGGAACTATTTGATCGTGAGCAATGGTGATGACAAAGTGCTCTATATTGATTCGCAGACCGGTAACACCGATTTTGAAGTTAACATTCCCGATTGCCCTGTTGTGGGTCTTTCGGGAGATGGTTCCAAAACAATTGCCCCAAGTTTCAGCTATTCCACGGGCATCCTTCAGGTTTTCCAAATTGATAATATCGCACACGAAATCACCGGAACAGTGGAAGTAACGGGCTACTCCCTTTCGACCAATGAGGTTGGGGCCAATGCCGATGGCACAAAAGCATACATTGGTATCAGCAATAACTCAAGTGCCATTGTAAATTTCGAAACCAATGATTTTACGGTTTTCACACAAACTTACACCGCTTTCTGGATTGGCACCTCTGCCAACCACAATTATGCCGTGAGCGGGCAATACCGATTTAGTATCATTGATTTTGAGAACGAAACGATCGCCGATTACTATTGGGGGAACAGTCAGGATTTTGGATGCGTTTCACCGGTTGGGTTCAAAGTTGCAGGTTATGATCCTTTGCGTTATGAAGGCCTCTATTTTTATGATTGCACCAATCCTGAAGACATTGAATTGAAAGGGAAAGAGCTAACAGGTTTTCCTCCCGAAGGAGATACTCCTTACCGGATTGCCATTTCGCCCGATGGCACAAGGGCCGTCACTTCCAATTCGCTTTCCGAAAATATGTCAATTATTGATTTAACAACATATTCGGTGGACACGATTATTGATTTGGGCGAAAAATGCGATGCGGTTGGGATAACCCACGATTCCCAGTGGGCAATTATGGGAGGATATGATTTGAACACGATAAAACTAATCAACCTTTCCACAAATGAATTTGTCACTTCGGTAACAACCGGCCAACGACCCTTGATGGTTGCCATTGCCCCGGAGGACGATTATGCTTACATAGGCAATTTAAAACAAAATTCCGTTTCCTTTGTGGAACTTAACGGTGCGAGCAGTACCGAAATTGCAGACATCCCAACGGGTGTCATCGGACTGACATGGGCCGCAAACGGTGTGCGCAGCAGTGTGGAAGTTGACCCAACAGGGCAATATGTTTTAGTGGCTGCAAGCTTCGCCGATAAAGTACAGGTAATTGATATACAGGCACAGCAAGTTGTGGCTGACATTCCGGTTGGGACTTTCCCTCTAAAAATTGCTTTTAATTCCAGCGGGGAATATGCGGCAGTCACCAATTATTTCAGCAACGATTTTTAGATCATCCATGTGGACGGGGCGAATTCAAGCCTGGTCGGAACATTTTCGAGCAATGGCTCCTATCCTTTACGCTTGGCCTACAATCCTGTTCAGGATGAATTTGGGATAATTGTTTATGATTCAAAAAAGGTGATCAATGTGGATGCGGAAACCGGGACAATCAACAGCACCGACAATTATTCGCAATATGGGAACCCTGTTATGATTATGTACGATGTGGAGGGGAAACCACTCGTTCTTACCAATGGGAACGATGATGCCCCCGGTTACCTTGTCCGTGATGGGGAGGCCGTTGCCCTGCCTGCTTCGCCAACATATTTTGACTATTGTCCTTCAACACATACGGCTGTGGTCACAATGCCCGCCGATTATGTGAGCGTAATAGAATATGAATTGAACACCGATCCCCCAGTTGCAGATTTTACGGCCAATGTTACCACCATTCAAATTGGAGGGGAAGTGGAATTTACCGACCTTTCACAAAATTCGCCCACAAGCTGGGATTGGAATTTTGAAGGAGGGGTTCCGGCCACTTCAACTGAGCAAAACCCAACGGTAACTTATGAAAATATGGGATTGTTCGATGTCTCGCTCACAGCAGGCAATGCAAACGGATCCGGTACAAAAACAGAAGAAAATTACATTCAGGTTGATACCCTTACATTTATTAATGAGAATGGAAACCCGATTGAACTGTCGGTTTACCCGAACCCGGTTTCCGGTAAACTTTACATCAAGCTTAACCAGAAACCCCAAAAGGAATTATCAGTCACAATTTTCAACCTGGAAGGGAGGATGCTTTTTACACAAAAATTAAGCAATCTGGAAAATGTGATTGATATGCAAAATTTAAACGCAGGTGTTTATATTTTGAAGGTAACTGATGGGGATAGGCTTCGTGTTATGAAAATCAATAAACGCTAACAAGCTTATTACGTAAAATGCGTTACGCAACAAACGTAATTTTAAACAAAAAGACAATTAAAATCAAATGCACGTTAAAGGAAAACATTACCGCACGGTTTGGATGGAGGGCGCTGTCGTATTTTTGATAGACCAAACATTATTGCCATTTGAATTTGGGATTTTCGAATCAAAAAATTACCAAAGCAGTTGCCATGCCATCAAAACCATGATTACCCGGGGCGCCGGGGCAATTGGGGCAACCGCCGGGTTTGCAATGGTGCAGGCAATGATGGAAGC
>JAJRTT010000351.1 GCA_024278155.1 Bacteroidota bacterium
CATATGCCAATCTCAAACTGAAAACAAAGGATTCCCTTTCATTGAAGTTTTATGCAGCATCTGTTTTTCAGGACTTGCTCCGTTTCCATTTGGACGATAAAGAGCCTACTGCCCTTGTTGATACTGATTTGAAAAGGTTGAAATTCGTGCTTCAAAATTCCATATTGCCTATAAAAGACAGTTTGTATTCCCAGTCCCTGTTGAGGCTTGAAAAAAATTACAAAGATTTCCCGATTTCTGCGGATGCGGGTTATTTGATCGCAATCGAAATGTACGATAAGGGCCAGAATTACAAACCGCTTGTTTCTGATGAACATAAATGGGAAATAAAGGAAGCCTATGGAAAATGCCAAAAAATCATTAAGGCATTCCCCGATAGCGATGGAGCAAAAAACTGTAAGGTCTTGGCGGAAATCATAAAAAAAACGGACATTGCGATCACTGCAGAAGGTGTAAATTTGCCTGACAAACCCTTTCTTTCATTGGTCAAATACAAAAATGCCCAAACCCTTCATTTTAGGGTTGTTAAATTGGATTACGAAGAAGACAGGGACTTTAGGATGAGCAATTATCAGGAGAAACCAATTCTTGAAAAATACATTTCCCGGGCTGTTTTGAAATCCTGGTCTGTTGAACTGCCCGGTGATGGCGATTTCCAGCAACATTCCGTTGAGGTGAAATTACCCGGTCTCCCTTTGGGTTATTATGCCATCCTTGTCTCGCCCGATCCTGATTTCGATTTGAAAAAATCAATGGCTTCCTATGGCTCTGTTTGGATTTCCAATATCAGTTATGTTTCCGAAAAATCTGCCAAAGGAAATCAGCGTTTCTATTTCCTTGATAGGGAGAAGGGTTCTGCAAAGGCAAATGTGCAAGTAAAGCTCATTTCAAGGAAATATGATTACCGGAGCAAAGAAACCGAGTACAGGCTTATGGGTGAGTATGTTTCCGATAAAAATGGCTATTTTGAAACCGATGTTCAGGATAAAGGGGAAAGGTCAAATTCGTTTTTCCTTGACATGAAATCAGGGAATGACAGGTTGGTAACCGATCGGCAGTATTATCAATCGCCATATTATCAAAAAGGGGAGAAAAAGAAAACCAAGACTTATTTCTTTACCGACCGTTCCATTTACCGGCCCGGGCAAACAATCTATTTTAAAGGGATCGTCCTCGAAAAGTTCAAAGGGGAGTATTCCGTGAAAGCCAATTTTAAGACCAAGGTGGAGTTTTATGATGTGAATTACCAAAAGATTTCGGAACAGCAATTGACCACCAATGAATATGGTTCTTTCCAGGGAACGTTTGCCGCTCCTTCGGGGATTCTTGGTGGACGAATGACCATTAAAAACAAAAGTGGTTCGGTTTCGATTTCCGTTGAAGAATATAAACGGCCAAAGTTCGAAGTGGTTTTCAATCCCATCGAAGGGAGTTATAAACTAAACGAAATGGTGAATATCACCGGAAATGCAGAGGCCTATGCAGGGAACAATATCGACAAGGCACAGGTGAAATACCGTGTTGTCAGGAGCACCTATTTCCCGTATCCCTGGAGATATGGTTATTTTGGTTATTTCCCCTCAACACCTGAAATGGAAATCATCCATGGTTTGGCCCAAACGGATGAAAACGGGAAGTTTTCGATTCAATTTAAGGCTATCCCGGATTATTCCCGAAATTCAGGAAAGTTCAAACCCTCGTTCCAATATACGGTTTATGCCGATGTGACCGATATTAATGGGGAAACACAATCGGCAATAACGACCGTGAACGTGGGTTCTGTTGCGCTCAAAATTAATTTGGGGATTGCTGAAAAAACCGAGAAAGAAACGTTTGAGGATTTTAAGATCGGCACTGTTAATTTGAACGGACAGCCCGAACCGGCAAAGGGGACAATTGTTTTTTCCCGTCTGTTGGACCCGCAACGTTTGTTGAGGGAAAGAAATTGGCCTGTTCCCGATAAATATGTTTTAGGTGAAGGTGAATTTATCAAGGATTTCCCCTTTGATGAATATAAAAATGAAGCGGCCATCGAAAACAGGAAAACCGATGTGGAAGTTGCTGTAATTGATTTCGATACCGAAATGGATTCCATTATCCAACTTTCAGGAACAGCAAATTGGCAACCGGGTCCTTATTCCGTTAAGGTAAACACAAAAGATATTTACGGGCAAAAGGTGGAACTGACCAAATATTTCACTTTGTATTCCATTAATGCAAAAATGCCGCCTGTAAATGAAATCAATTGGTTCCATGTGTTGAAAGCAAAAGGCGAACCGGGCGAAAATGCCTCCTTTCTTCTTGGCACAAGGGACAAAAACGTGAAGGTGCTTTATGAAATTGTTTCAAAGAATGAAATTATCAGCAGCCAATGGTTAAAGCTGAACAACGAACAAAGGAAAGTAGAAATCCCTATCAGGGAAGAGAACCGGGGAGGTTTTTCGGTCAACTTGACTTTTGTAAAACACAACAGGGGTTTTTCAAATCAATTTAATGTGGACGTACCTTTTACCAATAAAGAGTTGGATTTTGAATTTGCCACATTCCGGAACAAATTGCTCCCCGGACAGAAAGAGGAATGGAAAATAATCATCAAAGGGGCAAAAGGGGATTCGGTCGCTGCCGAATTATTGGCTTCCATGTACGATGCTTCGTTGGATGCGTTAAAAGACCATAACTGGAATTTCCATTTGTATTCAAATACTTACGGAAATATAAGCTGGCAGG
>JAJRTT010000352.1 GCA_024278155.1 Bacteroidota bacterium
AACCGAGAACGAAATAATTTCTTCGTTTATTGGATTCTTTTCCTTTATTGCTTCCATTCCCGACAATGACGGATAATAACCAGCTTTCGTGTGGATGGTATAGCCGAGTTCCACAACGGCATTTGTTTCCAATCCGGCATGTGTTACCACCATTTCGCGCAAGTGGTTGTATGCGGGTGCATTGGATGCAAATCGAGGCAATACTTCGTTGAAAGCATTTTCGGGGTTCGTGATCACGGTCCCATCCTCCTGTTCTGTTTTTGAAAGCTTAATGGTCAGTTCCTGGAAATCAGGATCGTAAACAATAAAAGTCTCGCCATACAACCGGTTGAACGCATAAGGGGTAAGGTATTTCATTTTTTTGTAATAATGAAAGTCGATACTTCCATCTTCGTTCAGGGTATATCCCTTTGTGATTTTTAAATAAACGGCATCGGTCGTTGGTTTGTTTTGTGCCGATATTGTGAAGGCAAGGAATAATAAAACTATACTGGTCAGGATCTTATTCATGATTTATTTTTTTTAATGATGATAATATTGCTTTTTCAAACCTTCAGTTTCTCCCCCAGGAGAGATAAAGAGGGGGGATTTTGAACCGTAAGCAAATTTCTTTCATTTAATTTATTGGTCTTTTTTAATTGATAAAATAACCGGCTCGTTCATGATGGCCTGTTGCATTTTAACGGCTTCGCGAAAAGAGCCCCAATCTTCGGGTTCGTAAACCCGCTTCTTGAATTTCAGGTTTTCAGATACGCTCAGGGTCTTTCCATCAATGGTATAGCCGCCTTTAAAAGATGCCCCTGTCCCACTCGTCATGGACAGTTCAGGTTGGTATGTTATTTCTGAACCAAAGGGTAGTTCAACTGTTTCGCTCAACATGACCTGGCGCGAACACCTGTCACGGAAATTATATTTTCTTTCTTCCGGTTTCGTATCAAAATAGATATGCGACATTGCCCGCTTGAAAATTCCTGAGACTGCCATTGGCGTAATAATAATCTCATCTTCGGTTACTATGGCGTAATCGGGTATCCGATATGAAATAACCGCATGAAAAGGGGCTGATTGATAATCCATTGGATTTCCATAGTCCTGTTTTGTGATGACAATTCCCGGGTAGGATTTTTTGAGTTCTTTTTCCAATGCTGATCCCCAGGCTTCCCGGTAGTTGCTCGTGAATATCCTGCGGATGGAAGCATCCGATTGTCCTTCGGCATCAATAACGAGTTCTCCTTCCAGGGATCCATCTTTATTTAATTTGGAATTTCCCGAAATCTTAAAATAATGGTTTTTTGGAGGCGAAATCGGGGTGATCATCAACCCTGCCCCTTCGGGAACGCCCATCAGGTAGTTTTGCTGTTGTTCCAGGCTCGACCATAGTTCCCGTACAAAAGGGACCCAGGTCGGGTCAAGGATATGGTATTTTCCATCCGACATTTTTACTGCCGAAACACTATGGTTGAACTGGTCAGCGGGAATGGCATCTATCCGCGAACCTGCCATTGTCATTGCCGCATACGATTCAAAACCTGCTGCCCGCAACATGGTGATCAGCATGCCGGCCTTGTCTTTACAAACCCCGCACCGATCAGAAAAAGTCATTTCCCCTTTGTGCAAAGTGTAGCCTTCTCCACAACCCATCGAAATACCTGAATAGCGGATATTGTCGGCAACCCAATGAGTAAGCAGGGAAACCGAATCCATTTCGGTTTCGGCCCCTTTCAATATATCATTCACTTTGGCGTTGATAGCCGGCGTGGTTTCAAAACTCCCATAATCCTCATTTACACTGTAAAACCACAGTGACTTGGCTTCCCAATCCGGGCTGGTTGACATCAGCAGTTTTGTAAATTCATCGGAAGAAGCTACCATGTGGGGCTCACGTTTGGGTTGGGAGTAATTTTTTTTTGTGAAAGTGTAAAGCCATTTTTCACCATTGGGAACAATAGAAGACATCACTTCGCCATTATACACTTTGTATTGCATGAACTTATCCTTTGGAAGGCTCACCTGATATGTTTTTTCCAAAACAGGCTGCAAACTCCAAAACTCAACAATATCATAATATTGACCTTTCATGGGTGGGATGTATTTGCTGTCGTCAACTTCATCTCCGAGCAGGGCATAGGTAAAACCTTTCCTGAAAAGGAACACTTCTATTACATCGCCTGCCTCAAGCCTTCCAACCTCCATCATCTTTTCGCTTGCACCCCAATAAATGGCACGGGCCGGAGCTGGATAATCCATGACCTCTGTCATGTCCAGCTTTTCGATTTTTCCTGATTTTCTGTAAATATTCACCTGTTTTATTTCAACATAGGCCGAAAGTGGATCGTAGCCAAACCTGACCACCGCATTTGATTTGGCACCTTTTGGATTGAGGATTTTTATTAGTTTGTGGATGTTCACATAACTTAATCCCGATTCCTGCACATCAACTTGTGTACTGTCGAAAATTGTTAATGTGTTTTTGCCGGGATAATCTTTTTGGTTCCCCGATTTCTTGATCAGGTTTTGAATATCGGGGCTCGCCCATAAAGAAATAGCCGAAAGGATAATGGAGAGGGTGATGATTGATTTCTTGTTCATATTGTTGAATTTTAATTTCTGTAAAAGCAAATGGTTTATATGTCTTTATGGTTATCGTTTTTTGCCTTGGTTTTAATTTCCCAGTGGCCGCCTTTTGCCGAACCGATGCGGACAAGAAGTCCTTTCTGTTTTAATTTTTCAATATTTATGTAAATGCTTTTTTCGCTAATTCCTATTGTTTTAGCCATTTCTATATATGTAATATGCTTATTGGTTTTTATCAAAGATAAAATTTTTCTTGCATTTTCACCTACCTTTTCACCTACC
>JAJRTT010000353.1 GCA_024278155.1 Bacteroidota bacterium
AAAGTCCATGTTTTTATTTTTTGCAAAGATACAATATCTGTCTGAAGCGATTGCAATAATCCATCTATATTTTGGTCACATTGAGCTTGTCGAAATGTGGGCCCTCCTTTTGTCACATTGAGCTTGTCGAAATGTGGGCCCTCCTTTTGTCACATTGAGCTTGTCGAAATGTGGGCTCTTTTATACTATGCATGTTTCGACAGGCTCATCATGACCTGTTATTAAGGAGATCAGCTTTTACAGAAAAGAAAGTATAAATTTTACAAAACAGTTCCCCGTCTCCTAAACTCAGCCAAAACCAAGGCCGTGGCAACCGAAGCGTTCAAGCTTTCGGCCCCTGCTTTTTGTGCAGAAGGGAAATGGGGAAAATAGACAGCTTTGGTGATAAACGGCAGGACTTTACTGGATATCCCCCGGGATTCGTTGCCGATAACAATGATACCGTTTTCGGAAAGTGGCGTGTCATAAATATTTTTCCCGTCAAGCAAAGTGCCGTAAACCGGGAGATCGTCCGGGATGTTTTTCAGGAAGGCGACCAGGTCGGCATAATGGACGCGGACCCTTGTGAGCGAGCCCATTGTCGCCTGTACGGTTTTCGGGTTGAAAACATCAACGCTGTCCCTGGCGCAAACAATATGATGGATGCCAAACCAATCTGCCGTACGGATGATCGTCCCCATGTTCCCCGGGTCTTTTACTTCGTCCAGCAGGAGTACAATTCCTGAAAATGCGGTTATTGGAAAAAGACCGGCTTCCGGTCTTTCCACAATGGCAACAACTTCATTGGGGGTTTTCAATAGGCTGATCCTGTCAAGTTCCTTCTTTGAAACCGGGACAAAATCAATGTCCGGGAAGTTCTCTCGAAGTTCAAAAACCGGAGATTCCGGTAAGCCAAGAACCTGCTCCACGATAAAACCGCTGTTCAAAAATTCCTTGACCACCTTTGGCCCTTCGGCGATAAACTGATTGTGGGCAAGACGGAATTTCCGCAATTTCAAGGAAGTGATATGTTTTATGGTATTTTTCGAAAGCATCCTGTTTCTATTAGATTACAAATTTAGGCTATTTTTAAAACAATGAATGGGTATCAATGTCTTTTGCCTTGTTTGAAATTTTATGATGGGACACTGATTCTTATGACCAGCACTGATAAATACTATTTTTAAAAGTACCCTTGCAGCATTATTTTATTCTTACCTTAAAGCATCCTGACAATATCGCCTTGAACCATCCCCGCATGCCCCCTGTCTCTTTTATGTTTTTTCTAGTGGTATTCTGCCATTTTTTTTTCTAGTGGTATTCTGCCATGTTTTTTGTTGCGGCTTGTCGCATCTTTGCATCCAATATGAATGGCATAATAAAATTCGTAAAAAACATTCAAGTCATCAGGGAAAATACCAATCCCGATTTGTTTGCCGTGAAAGCTACCGGCACGGCCGAGCTAAAGCATATGCTTGCCCCGGCCCTGGTATCTTCCCGGAATTACGAAAATGCCCCCAAAGACGGTGTTTACGAACTTGATTTCGTGTTGGGCGCCGCACAGGATGAAATGACCGAGGTGGAAATGGAAGTGGATGTGGTCTTTAGGTTCAAGAAAATACCCAAATGGGTGAAAGCCATAAAAGTGAACGCAACTGAAAATTCGGATATCGAAATAGTTTAAAGAAATTGCAGAAGAAAAGTACTGATTGTTCCGCTGGTGAAAGTCTTGTTTTTAAACACTGTTTAAGAACATGCTTTCACCGGCCCATTTTTTTTCGATTTGCTTTTCCGATGCCGGTCAGATTAAATTTGTAAAGCATATATCCAAAATTATGATTAATTTTATGCCTATATATTTTTTGTCTTCAGGTCAAATTGAGCCTATGGAAGTATCAACCTTAAAAATTGAAAACCATGTCTTCTATACAACCAGAATGTGTCCTGTGGAAAAAACGGGATAAGACAAAACTAAAAAACGTATGTACAGTGGAAGTCCCTGCCGGAAAAACATTACAGTTGCGTGCAGGTGACCCAACCACCACCGGCAACACTACCCTTATCCGCTATGATGTGATAACCGATACCACACAGGAAACCATTCATACGGAAACAGAAACAGAGGAATTTCCCTGGGACGGCCTGTACCATGAAGTAACTGCGCAGATTATTAACGGGCCGATCTCTAATAGTCAACCCAATGATACAAATAGTACAAATTATTATTAGGAACTGCTTTTTTTTTAATAAATATTCACTCTAACGAGTGAATCCTTCATTTTGGATTAATGATATGAATCATACTGCATTAAAGTTTAAATTGTATTTTATTTATCTGGTTTTTCTAACTGTTCCTTCTTGTCTTGTTGTTGTATCCCAAGCATTTCGAATTGATAGTTTGCAAAATGTTATAGCTACTCAAAGCAATGATACAATAAAGGTAAATACCTTATTGTTACTTGCCGATGAAATGGCTCATGTCGATCTTGGGAAAAGCTTCCAATATTATAAACAGGCTTATAAATTATCCGAAAACCTTAGTTCTTCTTATGGAATGGCTGAAAGCCTATACAAAATAGGTTTATATTATATGAAATACAATAATATGCCCGATTCTTCTCTTCCCTATGTCAATAGGGCGATTATCATTTCGGATTCAATGAATTATTTAGGATTAATAGTAAAGTCATATCGGCTTAAATCTGTTTGTATTAAGGTTAAAGGAGATAATTCAAAGATAAGGTTTTTTGCCTTAAAATGCTTGAGTATCTCGAAAGAATTAAAAGATAGTACTGATATTGGGAAAGCATATGCAGAGCTTGGCCAATACTTCTATAATCAGGCGAATTATGATTCAGCTGCTATTTGTTATATGAAAGCGATTGATCTATTTGAAAAAACAAGTCAAGTAAAAGTATTAGGCAATGCATATATCGATATTGCAAAAAACTATATTCATATCGGCAATAATGATTTGGCAGAAAAGTATTTATTAAGGGCTTTAAGTATTGAAGATGAATTATGGCGCAGGACATACGACCCAATTATATATGATAACCTTGGAATAATTTATTCTAATAAAAAGGATTATAAAAAGGCCATTGAATATTATGACCAGGGAATTGAATTTGCCCTGGAGACTAATTACAAGACGGAACATGCCTATTTGTTAATCAATAAATCTGAAGTTCAATGCGAACTGGGATTATTTTCAGAAGGGATAAAGGATCTAAAAGAGGCTTTGCGGGTTTCCAGGGAAATCGGCCATAAGAGAATAGAAAACAATGCCCTGTCAGCAATTGCATCAAATTATGCAAAGCAGGGCTTGTATCGAAAAGCAATATCTTACAGTGACTCTTCACTTATTATTTTAAAAAAGATTAACGCACCTCATTCTTTGCTTGCTACTCTTAATAACCTTTTCCCGATGTACGAAACATTGGGCGACTATAAAAGCGCCTTCCATTATCAAACGGAATATTTTCAACTCAAGGATTCGTTGTACAGCGTTGAAAAGATGGAGACCATCAACGACCTGGAACTAAAATACCAAAAAAAAGAAAACGAGGCCAAAATCCTTGTCCTTGAAAATGACAATTTAAAAAAGGACATTTCCATCCGGGAAAAAACTCTCCAACGCAATATTATTTCCTATGCTGCCCTTGGGATATTCCTGTTCGTGATTTTACTCTTTGCCTTTTATCGCCAGCGCATAAACAAAAACCGAATCATTGCGGAACAACAGATAAAACAACTGGAAGAAGAGAAAAAACTCCTTGCCGCCCGTTCCCTGGTGGAGGGACAGGAAGAAGAACGCAAGCGCATTGCCAAAGACCTGCACGATGGCATCGGTGTTTTGCTCTCCACGGCCAAAATGCAGTTTACCGCCCTGAAAGACAAAAACCCTGAAAACAAAGATTTGGTTGACAAAGCCGGAAAACTATTGGAACAGGCCTCTGTTGACGTGCGTAGGATATCCCACAATATGATGCCCGGACTGTTGACCAAGTATGGCCTCAACGAAGCACTCGCCGACCTGTTCGAGCAATTGGACGAAACGCCCGGACTGTCCGCAAAAATGGATACCAACAAAGAGTCGAAACGCCTTGCCGAAAACCAGGAGATCATGTTGTACCGTATCGTACAGGAGCTGGTGAACAACACCCTGAAACATGCCGTGGCAAAAAACATTTCGCTCAACCTGAACTATACCAACGATACATTGAACCTCCATTATGCCGATGACGGTGTGGGTTTTGAAATGGACAAGCAAACCGAAAACATTTCCATCGGACTGAAGGGGATAGAATCACGGGTGAGTTTCCTCGGTGGCGATATGAGCATGGAATCGGAAACGGGGGACGGCTTTCGTTGCTATATTGAAATCCCCGTCGAATAGATTTAAGGGGACTTCCATTAGGTTTCCCCATTTAAAAGCCTGAATCTCGAAGTTTACTTGACACCTGTTTTATCTTTTATCATTTGTTGTCGCTTTTTTTGTAATTTTACATTTCTTTTAATCTGATAAAATTAATACTTACTTTAAAACCATACTGCCCATGTCGGATAATCAGCTCCCAATTAAAGTACTTGTAGCAGATGATCACCAACTTATGATTGATGGGATTAAAACCGTATTGGAAGATGTGCAGGAAATCAGTATTGTTGAAGAAGCCCATAATGGCCTTGAAGTACTTAGCCGTGTAAAGCATAAGCCCGTGGACGTGGTCTTGCTCGATATCAATATGCCTCAGATGGACGGTCTGGATTGTTGCAAGATATTGACCAAGACCTATCCCGATGTAAAAGTGGTTGTGTTGTCACAGTTTTCTGAAAAGCGTTTTGTGAAAAGGATGATAAAATACGGTGCATCGGGATATGTGCTGAAAGACACGAGCAAAGATGAACTGATTACCGCGATCACAAGGGTGCACGAAGGGGGGACTTATTTTAGCGATAAACTTTCCATAAGTTTGCTCCAGAACGAGATCAGTAGAAGTGCTTACGATCCACTTTTCCCAAAATTGACTTCCCGTGAAAAAGAGATATTGACGCTTATCTGTGAAGAGTACAGCAGTAATGAAATCGCCGAAAAGTTCAATTTGAGTTTCCATACCGTGGAAACACACAGGGCGAATCTCATGAACAAAGCCGGTGTAAAAAACTCTGTTGGCCTTGCCCGTTGGGCAGTCGAAAATGATCTGTTGGGCTAAGTTTATTACCTTTCCCCTTTTTTAATTATTTGTGACAGGACACTATGCCTTCCTTTATGGTCACACTGAGCTTGTCGAAGTGTTTTCCCGGTCACACTGAGCTTGTCGAAGTGTTTTCCCGGTCATACTGAGCTTGTCGAAGTGTTTTCCCGGTCACACTGAGCTTGTCGAAGTGTTTCCCGGTCACACTGAGCTTGTCGAAGTGTTTCCCGGTCACACTGAGCTTGTCGAAGTGTTTCCCGGTCACACTGAGCTTGTCGAAGTGCAGACCGTTCCCCAATAACACAAAATCTAGTGGTATTCTGCCATTTTTTTTTATGGCAGAATTCTGCCATGGTTTTTCAAAAACATGGTTCTATTTTTATCGCAGCAAAAAAAGCCATGAATACATCAAGTTATGAGACCCGAATCAATTGTTAAAGGACAGAGCTGGAAATCCAGGATATACATATTAATCTATGTAATAGCACTGCTGTTGATGGTTAAACTTTTAATTGGTGTCATTGCACAGAAAGACACGATACCGGAAAAAGGCGGAACAAACAAAACAGAAATAAGAAAAGCAAGATAAATTTGGTGATTGAAAAATCCCAATGTTCCCACCTCAAATTCAACCTGAAATGAAAAACCCGGTATCTACGACCGGGTTTTCATGCTTTTATGTAGGATTTACAATTGAAAGCCTATTCAGCAAAGACTTCAAAATTTATGTCCACTTTAATCTCTTTATGGAGATCGATTTTAGCTGTGTAAGTCCCTACTTCTTTGATGTGCTCGCCATCAACAATCACTTTTTTCCTGTCGATGTCATACTTGAATTGCTGCTTGATGGCATCTGCAATCTGAATGTTGTTGACCGATCCAAAAATCTTCCCTGATTCGGCAGCTTTTGCACCAATCTTTACGGTAATGCCTTCAAGGGCCTTGCCCAAAGTTTCGGCTTCTTTCTTGATTTTCTCTTCCTTAAAGGATTTTTGTTTCACATCTTCGGCACGGACCTTTTTTGTAGATTCCGTTGCCAAAATAGCAAGCCCTTTTGGAATAAGGTAGTTACGGGCATATCCCGATTTTACTTTTACCAGGTCATTCGTATAACCCAGTCCTTTGATATCTTCTTTTAATATAATTTCCATGTTGTTTCCCTCCTATTTGTATAAGTCAGCAACATAAGGCATAAGGGCAATGTGCCTTGCTCTCTTAACTGCTTGTGCAACTTTCTTTTGATACTTGGTTGATGTTCCTGTAATCCTTCTCGGTAACAGTTTCCCTTGCTCGTTTACAAATTTCAACAAGAAGTTAGGGTCTTTATAGTCGATGTATTTAATCCCGCTTTTCTTGAAGCGGCAGTATTTTTTCTTTTTTGTATCAACTGCTATCGGGGTCGGGTATTTTATATCTGAATTTTGTTGTGCCATTGTTTTATGGTTTTTAAAGGTGGATAATTAAGCTTTGGCTGTTTGTTGTTCTTTTTTCAGTCTCCGCTTCTTTTCGTTGTAAGCTATCGAATGCTTGTCAAGTTTTACGGTCAAGAACCTCATAACGCGTTCATCCCTTTTGAAAGCTACTTCATAATCCTGGATTACCGCACCTTCAACTTTAAATTCCATGAGATGATAAAAACCGGTTGATTTTTTCTGGATAGGATACGCCAGTTTTCGCATTCCCCAATTGTCCTCAAGGACTATTTCACCTCCCTTGCCTGTAATGAAATCCCTGAACTTTTTTACCGTTTCCTTCATCTGTTCATCAGACAAAACGGGAGTCATAATGAAAACGGTTTCATATTGATTTACCATAAGAAATTAATTTGTTGTTTAATTGTTGTTTAACTTTACTTGTTCCTTTTTTAAAAAGGAGTGCAAAAGTAGATATAATTTGCTAAATATCAAATATTGCTGTGGTTTTTTTGCTCAGGGTAGATTTGGCTTTACATAAACGAAAAATGAAACCTCCTTATTTGGCTTCGTTACGGAAAAAGCTAAAATTCACTTTCCCATATTTTCTGTGGTCGAAGAAATTTTCGTGACTTGAGAAATCCTTTGTTTCGTTATGTTCCATTATCAATAAACCATTTGGGTTTAACAGTTCCCGCTCATGGATGATTTCAGGGATGAAACCCGTGCTTTCCATGGTATAGGGAGGATCGGCAAAAACAATGTCCCACTTCGCCCAGGTATTGTTCAAAAACCTTTCGGCATCGGAACGGACAACCTTGAGGTTATTGAAAATTAGTTTTTCAGAAGTCTCCTTGATAAACCGGGTGCATTGAAAATCAGAATCAACCGATGTGATTGCTTTACAGCCTCGGGATGCAAATTCGTATGAAATATTCCCCGTTCCGGCAAAAAGGTCGAGGATTTCCAAATCCATAAAATCGACAAGGTTGTTCAAGATGTTGAACAGGCTTTCCTTGGCCATATCGGTGGTGGGCCGCACGGGCAGGTTTGGCGGGGCCACGATTTTTCTTCCCCTG
>JAJRTT010000354.1 GCA_024278155.1 Bacteroidota bacterium
GTACATATCCCCCTGTACTTGATAAAATCTGCTTTTAGGTTAAGCCCGGAATATGCCAATAAATAAGCTTATAAAACATTGGGGAAACGATTTCCGCCCATTGGTTGAAACAAGCTTAGATGAGCCCAGCCTGACCATGAAGATATTGGCCATGCCGGGGCCTTTGAAACGAGCATGGACATTTATTGGCATTGATCCGCTTTGTGATGCTGTGGATAGGGGCTCCGGTTTTTGCATTCGCAACCCAAAACCCGTATCCAGAATCAAGCACCCGGTCCATTAATGGTTCAACATAATCTTCACATAATCCCAATGGTCAACATTTGCGTATTTGAGGAAATACAATCCGTTGGGCAGGTCATAAAGTTCAAGTTTGATTTTGTCCTTGTCACAAGTGGGAATGCGCATCATTACTTTCCCCGAAAGATCGATAAGGTATATTTCCTTGGTCTTTTTCCCACTTTCGACATAAACCAATCCATGGCTTGGGTTGGGATAGGCCTTTATCCAAATCTTCCCTTCAGGGTTTTCAGCTTTGTCCAGGAATTTATCTTTCTGCCCGTCCGGGGATCCCTGCCGTTCAACTATTTCATCCTCCGGTTTGGTTATTTCCGTGATTGTGGTTTCCGGTTTTTCTTCCGCAAGGGCCAATTCATGGCAATATTCAACAAAGGTGAACTGTTTGAGCAATCGCAGGAGCAAATCGTTCAGCAATTCCACATCATAATCGTCGATGCTGGGTTTGGTGTGGCTTCCGCCAATGCCACTGTCATCGGTGAGGAACACATAGGTGCCATTGCTTGCCAGTGCCAAGGACCGCATCAGGTATTCAAGGCTTTTGTCGGAATTGCGGCCCGTTCCGCTTGCCACGATTGGGATAAGCCGTATCCCCTTTGAAGCAGCTGTCGCCACGGCCTTTTGGATTTTCCCGTTGATTCCGTTCGAATGTCCGGGAGGCTCGTCCAGCACGAGGAACATCAGGCGTGCCCGTGCCTGTTGGCTCCATTGCATTTCCTCCACCGAAACACGCAAAGCTTCCTCCACAGCTTCCGTTCCACCTTCACCGGCATCTTGTTCGTTTATAAAGGCAATGCCCTTGCCAATGTCGGTCAAAAACCCGGAGGTCTTTGTCACATAAGTGTTCCCAAAACATCTGTAGAATACACTTCCGAGGCGAATGTTTAAACCCGGGTTTTGTGACGAAAATTTTTGGATGATATCTTTTAATTCAACTTTAAGGTAACTAATCTCATCGCCCATTGAACCGGTGGCGTCAACGGTGAAAAGGATGTCAACGTTTTGAAGGCTTTCACAGGTTTTTTTCAGCCTGATGGTGTTTATCCCTTTGTGAAATGTTTTTGGGTTTTTCAGTTCCTTGCTGATCCCTTTGCTTTTTACCATAATCCTGTAGGTCGTTTTTTCATTGGATGCTTTTCGGAACATCCCGGCCCACAGTTAGGCCTTACCGGTATTGTCCGATTTTGCCTTCCAAATTACATTATCTTTGTTGTCCATGAGCATGATTTCGCAATCGACCACAGGGAAATTGTTTTTGTTCAAAACCTGTACGCTGAAACGCTCTTCGGGATAAATGCCCCAAATTCCACGGTAGGACCGGAGTTGGTCTTCCGAAATATCTTTCCACAATTCCCATTTGCTGAAGTCGTTTATTTCGCCTGCCGTCAGCAAACCCGATTGGGGGCCATTGTTCCTGTTTTCAGGTTTTATCTCGGCCTCTTTTGGTTTTTCAGGGGCTTTGATATTGGAATTGTCGATATCCCATTGGGAAAGACTTGACGACCCCAACACACGGATACCATCAATGTACATAACTGTTTGGTCGGAGCGGCAGCCCCTGATATTGCCCCTTTCGCCATCAGCAGAGAAAACCCCTCCCACGGAAGTTGCAATTGCATTTGCGTTCCTGCTTGGCATTTTTTGTATTTCCTGTGCAGTAACATGTCCACCTGAAACGGTTTCATCTTTTGAAATAAGGGGGATACGGTATTCGGTCACGACATACTCATTAAGTATAAGCGCTGTGGATTCCATGGCAATATCGTAAAAACGGATTTGATCGGCATTAATGATAATCCCTTTTGTGATAGCGGTTTTGTAGCCAATAAAACTAGTTTTCACATCATAGCTGCCGGGAGCTATTGGTTCGATCTTGAAATTCCCATCAATATCGGCAGTGGCACCTGCCTTTATCGTGCTGTCAATGTACAATACGACATGGGCAAAGGGGATTGGGTCTTTGGTGTCTTTGTCGTAAACTTTTCCCTTCAATGCACCTGTCTGGCAAAAGGAGGTGGAAAAGAACAGCGGGAAAAGAACAATCAATAGGGTTTTGGAAATCCTTCTTGATGATAAACTTCGGATTGACCGATTGCTGTTAATTAAGTGAATCTGCTTCATAATCTATAATTTTTAAAGGTGAGAAATTGGATTGCCCCGAACCGGAGCCCCGAAACTTCGGGGCACTCTTCATGAAATGTTCCTGACGGGACAACTGCTGTAAATGGAAAAAACGACTTGCTTTTTTTGATAAAGAGCAGTAATTTTCATCAAAGTTAATCCGGGGCAAAGCCGAAATCAAGGAAAAACCAGTTTACGGTCGGGGTAAATCAGTTAACGGTAAAAATTGCCCTGGCAAATATTTGGGAACTGAAATCCCTTTTTAAGTCAGGGAAATGCCAAAAACCCGGAAACCGTTTAATTATGGGCCTTGCCGGATTGCCTTTCAAGAAAAGCAAGGATTAAGGATTTTTAGTTTCTCCTATTTTATTTTAGTGAATGAAAATTTCAATAATGCGGCAAAATCAGTTAGGAGAGGAGGGGAAGTCTGTCGGCTTGCCGACAAAAGGGTGTTATGTTCCCAAAAATGTTTTGGCCTATTTGATGAAATGCAAAAACCCCGACGGATTTCCCTGTCGGGGTTTTTATCTTGGTATGGACTATAAAGAATGCTCCACTCTTCATTTCATTATTGGCAAAAATAATAATACCCTAAAAACTAAACAAGGAATTGGCGACTTATTGTGTGAAGGGGTGCTTTTTCTGTATGAACCAGAAAATTGGTTCCCTTAAACCCGCAATATGCAATAGAAAATTTATTACAAACTAAATTTTCCGCAAAACATACCATTTCGTTAACTTTTGAAGCCTTACCATGGCGGTAGCCTTACTTTCGTTTCAAAACTTTCTGTTTTACCGCACTATCAGTTATAATGACAGGGTGTACGACATATTTCCCTGTTTTGTGGAATTTAGTGCTTTGGAGATTTCGTGGCAGAAAAAAAGAGCCACTAAAACAC
>JAJRTT010000355.1 GCA_024278155.1 Bacteroidota bacterium
GGTTTCCTGAAATTTTTGGATGGCCTCATGCGGATATCGCCACATCTCTTTATGGTTTTCTTCGCTTTCGGGTTGATGTTCATTTTTACACCAAAAAAGCTGAATATCTTGTCTGCTCTTATTCCGGCCTTTCTGCCGTTCTATTTTCTGGTTATGTACATCATTGGTTTAGGTTGGTACGGGCATAATTTGGGCTTGCACGGAGGTGGCGCCTTTCAGGGGATCAATGAGTTTATGCCTACGGTATTTGGTGAAGGGAAAGTGGCCCAGTTTGTTACCATGTCGTATCCTTACATCGGCTTTTTCATCACACTTGCCGTTTTCGTTTTGTTTGTCCTTGCGATATTGATGAAGCGGAAAGAGTTGAAATCAGTTTAATAAATATTCTTGGATTGAATAATATAGTTCGAATAGGCAATTCTCATCATCGTTTCCAGATAGCTGGCAGGGAGGTGGCAATTGCTTTTTTTGTTGTCTTTCTGTTATTTGCCAACAATTCCTTTTCCCAGGAAAAACCCTTTGGGACGTATTGCCCTTTTGATATTAACTTGCCCGATAGCAATCTTATCAGGTTGCAACCAATTATCGACAAGGCCGATACAGGGGAAACAATTGTTCTTGAACCCGGAATATATACAGGACCGGTTTATATACGGAAAAACGGGATTGTGCTGGATGGCCAGGGGAAATGTATAATCTCAGGACTGGAATACCAAAGTGTTGTTTATATTGAAAGCGATAATGTGAGCATTAAGAATTTTGTGATTACGGGTTCAGGTGGTTCACATGATTTGATTGATTCCGGTGTGAAAATAACCGGGCACAACAATACCGTTGAAAATTGCAGGATAGAGGAGTGCTTGTTTGGGATCGATATCTTCAAGTCGAACAACAACTTCATCCTGCACAATGAAATATCTTCCCTTTCCCGAAGGCAAAAGGCCTTGAAAGGGGATGCCATCCGCCTTTGGTGGGCAAAACGAAATACGATAAGGGGGAACTATTGGCATGGTGTAAGGGACATGGTGGTTTGGTACTCTGCCGAAAACCTGCTCGAAGAAAACAAAGGTGTTGGGAACCGCTACAGTATCCATTTAATGTATTCCCATAATAACCGAATTAAGGCTAACGAGTTTTACGATAATTCCGTTGGCGTGTTTTTAATGTACAGCGAAAGGACCATCATGACCGATAACCTGATCCAAGGCTCTATGGGAGTGAGCGGTATGTGCCTTGGGATGAAAGAAACCTCTTCCAATCAGATTCTGAACAATAGGTTCATTTATTCTGCCGAGGGGATACACTTTGATGTTTCGCCTTTTGTGCCTGAACAGATGAACACGATTGAAAACAACGAAATTGCTTTTTGTGGAACCGGGATGTTTTTTCATACCAACCAGGAAGGGAACCTGATCAAGCAAAATTACTTACATAATAACCTGGCACAGGTGACTGCCGAAGGTAAAACTGCCCGCTGGAATATCTGGGAAAACAATTACTTTGACGATTATCAGGGATTCGACAGGAATGGTGACAATGTGGGCGATACACCTTACGAACTCTATACCTATGTGGAACATTTGTGGGATTTCAACAAAAACGTAAAGTTTTTTTACGGTTCGCCCCTTCTGGTCATCCTCGATTTCCTTGAGCGGCTCGCCCCTTTTTCCGAACCCAAATTTGTGTTGAGGGACAAAACGCCCATTTATATTTGGAAAGAACAAAACACATTCAAATGATTTTGTATATTTGCAACAAATGAAAAGGATTGTCCCCTACATATTGCTTTTTGTTTACAGTGCCCTGCTGACCATACCTTATATCCCATATATGGTTTTCTATACGGGGAAAATAATCCATCATAATGAAATAAGTGTTGGGGTTGATAATCCGGAAACCCTGATCGGGGATGTATGTTATTTGAATGCCATTATCGAAAGGGCCAAAAATGACAAAGCATCTGAAAAACATGAAACACCGCCGCCTCCCGTGATGGAGACATCCGGGATGGCCTATATCAATTCCCAATCTTTGTTTTCAGTAAACAAGGCGCCACCTGTGAATTTCGATTTTGCAGGATATTTATTTTCCTTGCCCGAGGTTTTCCTCAATGTCGGTGTGCCTCCGCCTAATTCCATCTCCCTTGCATAATCCATTTGCCCTACCATAATATGCAGCACCTATGGTGCTACCTGTTGGCGAAGGGAACAGTATCGCATATGCGACATTATGGTAGAATGGGATCGGTAGCCAACAAAAGCACCAGAGGTGCGGCATTATAAACCCGGTTTCATGGGTAAATTGAAACAAATCTTTAAACCTTGCTGATGAATCTTTTGGCCTATTTATAAGTGCCTGATTTCATGTATCAGCTATTTTGTTTCAATGGGGTTTTCAATCAAATTATTCATTTCCGTCTGTTATGGAAAAGGAGGATATGGACAAGCCCTGAAAGGGCAAAAGCAATTACAACGTAACTAATGTAAAGTAAAACCAAACATATAAACATGAAACATATAAAACTAATCATATCTACAATAATTATTATTCTATTCAATTCCAATGTCTTTGCCCAGGCCGACACGGTTTACATTGAAGAAATCCTTGTTTCGGCTAAAAGGAGCGATGATGTTATCAAAACCAATATAAACGGCAAAGTCCTGGAGATTGAAAACCCGCACGATGGTGGGGCCATGTTCAAGAACCAGGTGGGATTTAGTGTTGAAAAGAGGGGGAATTATGGGATGGAACCTGTACTGAGGGGTTTCAAATACAGCCAGCTCAATGTGCAATTTGACGGGGGAACCCATACTGCAAACGCCTGCCCCAACAGGATGGACCCGGCCATATCACAAATATCGCCCGAGGAAATCGAAAAAACCGAAATTATCAAAGGGCCATACAATGTGAGGTTTGGTGCTGTTTTGGGCGGGATAATCAATATTGTGAGTAAGCGGCCAAACCGAAAAGGGGGAAAACCCTTCTCTGGAAGTTTTGATGGTGGGTTCCAGTCAAACGGGGGGAATTATTACTCCAATGTTTTTGCCGAGACGGTTGGAAAGAGATATGATTTCTCCGTAAATGCAGGCTATAAGGACTATGGCAATTACCAAAGCGGCTCAGGCCAGGAGATTGCATCTTCTTTTACCCGCTGGGGATTTACCGTGAAAGCCGGGATGAACATCAAACAAAACCAACGGCTACAGTTTACTTTGCGCCAAAGTTCTGCACGGGATATCCTTTATGCCGGTTTGCCAATGGACGCCAATAAGGACAATAGCACGATTGCATCCCTGGACTATGGGTTGGGCAATTTGAACAAATCCCTTTTTTCCTTGAAGATAAAAGGCTATGGTTCTTTTGTTGACCACGAAATGTCCAACGAAAGAAGGCCGGCCTATAAGTTTACCCATGCCGTTTCTCCTGTTGATGCCCAGGTTTTTGGGGGAAGGGCCGAACTGGGATTAAAGATGGGAAGCCATAATATCGTGTATGCCGGCCTTGATTTTAAGCAAATCGCCAAGCAAGGTTATCGCGATCGTGAAGTGTTCATAAATCCCTGTCCACCGAACCAGGTTTTTGATCCCCCAGAAGAATTCAGGGATAAAACCTGGCAGGATTCCAAAAAAAATGACCTGGGTTTTTTTGTCGAAAACAAATATCAATTGAGTGAAAAATTGGTATGGCTCGTGGGATTGAGGATTGATTATGTTTCCTTTTCTGTTAATGATCCTGAGGCTGATTTTTTGGAGCAATACAATAATGATATCCAACCCGGTTCAAGGATCGACCCTGCTTTTACGTTTTCGTTTACATGGTCTCTTGCAAAAGAAATGAACCTGCAATGGGCCGCGGCAAGGGCTGTAAGGTCACCTGATTTGTCAGAGTTGTTCATCAACCACCTGAGCATTGGGATGGATGCTTATGAATACCTTGGCAACCCAAATCTAAAATCTGAGGTGAACTATCAAACAGATGTCAAAATTGAAAAGAACTGGGAAAATGTGACGGTGTTTGGGGATGTGTTTTATTCTTATCTGAACAATTATATCACTGCAAAGCTTGACACAAGCATCGCAAGGAAATATCTGAAATGCAAGCCCCCAAAGGGGACCAAGGTTTTTTCAAATGTTGACAAGGCACTAATGACCGGTTTTGAAGCCGGGGTGGATGTGGTTTTCCTCGAAAATCTCACTTATTCATTTGGCGCCGCTTATACTTATGCCCAGAATACGAGTTGGGACGAACCTTTGTCGGAAATCCCCCCATTTACGATAAACACGTTTCTGGCCTATAAGCTGAACAAGGTAAACACACGTGTTCATGCCCGGATTGCCAGTGGACAAGACAGGGTTTCCACAAGTTTCATGGAATCGGCAACGCCGGGATTTACCGTTTTGGACTTTTATTTCACATACAGCCCCTGGGAATTCATGGATGTGAGCATGGCGGTCACAAATATTTTTGATGAAAATTATGTGGAACACCTAAGCCGGGCATATAAGGCAATGGATACACAAAGCCTGTATTATGAGCCGGGCAGGGGTTTTGATTTGGGTGTGAAGTTTAAGTTCTGATTATTCGTCGGGCCACTGCCTAAATTCGTTTGACCACTACGCTTTGGCAAGTGTACAGGAAAGTGGTCTGACGAATATGGCCAACAGGTCTAACGAATATGGCCACAAGAAGTGGTCAGGCAAAAGTTCAAAAATAGTTCTATTGTTTCTGCCATTTTGATTAATTTTACGATGTTCTAAAAAATGGCCAAATAAAACAGGTTTTGGAAGATTATATTAAAATACTGGAAGTTGAATTTGCAAGAAATACAAATGCCGAAATTGCCTTGGGGCAAAAGGCATACATGAAAAACCGTTTTGAATTTTATGGGATAAAAAGCCCCATTCGTAGAGAAGTTCAGAGGCCGTTTTTGCATAAAGTGGCATTGCCACCTAAGGATGATTTGGAGGGGATTGTTAAAGCCTTATGGGAAAAACCACAACGTGAATTTCAGTATTTTTCACAGGAGCTGGCATTCAAATATGTGAAAAAGATGGAGGAGAAGGACATAGCTCTGTTTGAGTTCATGGTGGTAAACAAATCATGGTGGGACACGGTGGATTTTATTTCCGTGAAGTTGATGGGGGAATATTTTAAAGAGTACCCGGATGAAAGGGATAAGTTAGTTGAGAATTGGATTACATCCGGTAATATGTGGCTGCAAAGGTCGGCCCTCCTTTTTCAACTTAATTATGGAGAGGAGATTGATCCGGGGTTTCTAACGTATGTGATTAATTCGCTTTTGGGTTCAAAGGAGTTCTTCATTAATAAAGCCATTGGTTGGGTTCTTAGGCAATATAGCAAGACAAACCCCGATTGGGTCATTGGTTTTGCTGAAAAAACACAATTGGCGAATTTAAGCAAAAGGGAGGCTTTAAGGTTGATTAAATAAAGTTGGGAAAGTAGCATAACCACGAAATATTTGTAGCCCTGATGGAAGTCAGGGGTAAAAGTGAACAAGAAACATAAGTGCCGCCTTGCTTCGCCATGGTTTTGCGAAGGCACAGTAGGTAGGGAATATTATTCTATCTGACATTGTTGTCGATCAATGTTTCGTTCATATTGTCAAAAAAGAATCTATTATGGGAAAAGAAAAAACAGACATTGACCGGAGGCAGTTCATCAAATCGGGAGTAGTCTCGGTTACTGCCCTTGCAGCCATTGGCGCCGGAGTCGGTTACCTGAAAAAGCTCCATTCTGCCAATGCCCGGACGACGAATCATTTGAGGCCCCCGGGAGCTGTTGATGAAAATGATTTTATTTATGGATGTATAAAGTGCGGTCTTTGTGTCCAGATTTGTCCCATAGATGCTATTCACCTGGCAGGTATTTCGCAGGGATTATCTTATGGGACGCCCTACATTGATCTGCGCGAACAGGCTTGCGATTTTTCCTGTGATTCGCTGCAATGTGTCGAAACATGCCCAACTGCCGTATTGGACTTTAAGCAATTTGAAGAGGCCGGGGGCAATGCAATCACTGCGTACCAGAAAATCCACGATGTGAACGAACCGGGCTTTAACCCCTTCAAAGTGCAGATCCGTGCGATGAAAGAGGAGGTTAAGATGGGAATGGCGAAATTGAATGTGAATACATGTCTTGCCGTTCAGGGCAAAGGCTTTTCGGGAACACCGAGAGGGACAGGTTTTAATGGGATATACCGGTCACCGGATGGCAGTGAGAAAAAAGCAAGTCCTTTGAGGGACAGGGAATTTAAACGTGGGATTTGTGACCTTTGCGTTACTGAGTGCCCTATTGGTGAAACTGCGATTATCATGGATGATACGGGCGGCGTTTTTAAACCAAAAGTCCTGGAAGGGTGTACGGGTTGCGGGGTTTGTGTAATGGTTTGTCCCACAGAAAACCCTAGTATTATTGTTGAACCTTTAAAACCGGAAAGCGATGTTTAACAGCGATAAGAAAAAGCCACCGATAACTGCAAAACCAATTGCCGAAATGCCGCACACTTTGCTTGGACAGGATTATAAAGTATGGTGCAAATCACAGAAGGGAAACCATAAATGGAGGAATATCCGCTGGCTGGTATTGATAGCTGTCAATTTATTATTTGTCCTTTCCTTCTTTTTGGACCTTAGTTTTCTCGAAGGTTCATTGAGCGGGTCACGTGCAATGGGATTTTATTTGATCGATACCTTCAACGCATTGCAAGTTGTCCTGATTTCGTTGCCCGGTGGCTATTTCCCATCGCTGACAATGAATTTCTGGATTGGTTTTTTAACAATCTTGTTTTTGAGCACCATGGGCGGGCGTACCTATTGTTCGTGGGTTTGCCCTTATCATTTTCTTGCCGAAATGGCCGAGAAACTGCATGATTTTCTCGTTAAGGAAAAGAAGGTTAAGGAACACACATTTAACATTTACCTCAGGTTTGTTTTCTGGGGCGGGTTTTTGCTATTGGCCTTATTGACAAAGAATATTGTTTTTGAAAACCTGAACCCGATAGGGATTTTGTCAAGGGCGATGATATATGGCCCGGGATTGATACTCCTGTGGGTTCTTGCTTTGTTGATTTTTGAAATTGTTTACAGCAAACGTTTCTGGTGCAGATATGTCTGCCCGGTTGGGGCAACATGGGCAATTACCGGAAAGGCAGCCCCGATAAGCGTGAAATTCGACCATGATAAATGTGGTTATTGCCGCGATTGCCAGGATGTTTGCCTTGTGCCGCATGTGCTTTGGTTTGTGCAAAGGGGAAAGGCAACACAAAAAACGCATTATGCCGGCCCCGACTGTACACGTTGCGGTTTGTGCATTGATACCTGTGCCGGAAAGGCATTGACATTTACGATTAAGGGATTGGATAAATTGATATGATAGGAAACAATAATATACTTATAAGTGCTGCTCATTTGAATAAATCATTTAAGAACCAAAAAGTCCTGAATGATTTGTCAATTGATTTTAGGGCAGGGGAGAGGATTAGCCTGAGCGGGCCCAATGGTGCTGGCAAAACAACATTGATCCGCTGCGTTTTGGGACAATACGTTTATAAAGGTGATTTAAAAGTCCTGGGTTTAAACCCGCAAACACATCACGAAGAAATTATGAGGGAAGTCGGTTTTGTCCCACAGGTTCCACCCCCTTTGAAAATGACGGTGAAGGAAATGTTCAGCTTTTTTTCAAAGTTAACAAATACGCCAACGGACACATTCATGGAAATCAGCAATAACCTTGGATTGTTGGTGAACGAAAACCTGAAGAAGCCATTTTTAAAGTTGTCGGGTGGGATGAAACAAAAACTGTTGGTCGCTTTTGCCTTGGGCCGAAACCCGAAAATCCTTTTGATGGATGAACCTTCTGCAAACCTTGACCCCAAAGCCCGTGAAATATTTTTCGAATACCTGAAGAATTTCAATAAGGATGCATTAATGATTTTGAGCAGCCATAGGATCAGTGAGATTTCGGTGTTGGTTAACAGGGCCGTTGAAATGGATTTGGGCGTGGTGGTATCCGATAAAACAATATCAACTTAGAGACAAGGCATGCCTTGTCTAACTAAAAACAAAGAAATGAAGAAAACAATAATTGTCGTGGCCGTATTATCCTTTTTTGCGTGCAATCAGGAAACAGATTACAGTCCAAGGGAAGTAAATTACGATAGGGACATTTGTGCGAAATGCCTGATGGGGATAGCGGACAAGGGATATGCTGTCCAGTCCATTAGCGAGTGGGGCGAAGTGGTTTGGTTCGATGATCTGGGCTGCTATGTCAACTATTTTAACGGTGACGACTGGAACAGGTTTGCCGGGGACGGAACAGTAAAGTCCTGGATCGGCAATTGTGAGACAGGGGAATGGATCGAACTTGAAAAAGCCTGGTTCCGTTTTGGCGACAGGACTCCTATGGGCTACGGTTATGGAGCGTTGGATACCAATGTTGGCGATTCGCTTTTTGATTTTGACACAACTGTAAAAAGGATCAAGGATGGAAAAACCAAACGAAAGGAATTTTTGGAACAGAGGGGTATGATGGGGCATTAAAAGGGTAATTATGTTGCCTGCCCGTCTGTAGCTCGCGAAGGTGGATAATTGGTGGTAAATAAGTTGTAATTAATTGTAATAATTAGGTTTGAAATGATTTTGTTAAAATTGTAGTGTTATGAAATTAGAAGATCTTCAGGTTTATAGTTTATCAATGGAAGTTGGTGAGGATGTTTGGAATATTGTTGATGCTTGGGATAATTTCGCTAAAGATACTGTTGGTAAGCAGTTGGTGAGGGCAATTGATTCGGTGGCCGCAAATTTGAGCGAAGGGTTTGGAAGATATCACTTCAGGGAAAAGACTCATTTTAGTTATTATTCCCGTGGTTCGCTTTACGAATCAAAAACATGGTTGACAAAAGCAAACAAAAGAAAATTGATAGATGATGAAAAATTCAATTACGTTATTTCTGAAATTGATAAAATTGGAATTAAACTTAATAATTATATATCATCCACAAAAAAACAAATATAGAAATCAATATTGCCAATTACCATTAATTACCATTAATTACCATGAATTACCATTAATTACCATTAATTACCATTAATTACCATGAATTACCATTAATTACCATGAATTACACATAGTAAATTACACTCAAATACACAAAGCAAATTACGTGCGCAGCACAAATTACCATAAATTACATTTCAACATGAACAACGGAACACTTCAA
>JAJRTT010000356.1 GCA_024278155.1 Bacteroidota bacterium
ACCACCGGGCCAAAAGTTAAACGTTTTGAGGACGCGCTTACAAAGTATGCCGGGCATAAAGCAACACTATGTACCAGTTCGGGTTCTGCAGGATTGGAGCTGATGCTGCGTTGGTTTGGCGTGGGCGAAGGCGATGAGGTAATCCTTCCGGCTTATACATACACAGCAACGGGCAATGTGGTTGTACACTGTGGCGCCAGACCGGTATTTGTGGATGTGGGCAGCGACTTCAATATATCGGTGGAAGCAATCGAAAAGGCAATCACCAATAAAACCAAAGTGATCATGCCGGTTGACCTGGCTGGATTCCCTTGTGATTATGATGAACTCAATGATTTGGTGGGACGAAAAGATATCGTGGATAAATTCAAGCCTCAAACCAAAGAGCAGAAAATGTTACGGCGGATTTTGGTTCTCTCCGATGCGGCCCATTCCCTTGGTGCCATTTACAAAGGGAAGAAAACCGGGAACCTGACAGATATTACGGTCTATTCCTTTCATGCGGTCAAAAACCTGACAACGGCAGAAGGTGGCGCCGTTTGCCTGAACCTGCCCAAACCTTTTGACAATGCGGATATTTATAAATACCTGCGCATAAAATCCCTGCACGGGCAAACCAAGGATGCCTTTACGAAAACCAAGGCCGGGGCCTGGCGCTATGATGTGGTCGAGCCGGGATACAAATTCAATATGACCGATATTGCCGCTGCTATGGGTTTGGTGGAACTAAAAAGATATGATTCGGACATGCTGGTCAGGCGGAAACAGATATTCGATAAATATGCCCGGGGGTTTTCCAAATTTGATTGGGCTGAAATCCCTGTATATGAAAATGCCGATAAAAGATCATCTTACCATGTTTTTCTAATTCGGATAAAAAATGTAAACGAACAGCAACGGGATGAAATCATACAAATGATAACGGAAAAAGAGGTTGCGGTAAACGTCCATTTTATCCCTTTGCCCATGATGACCTATTATAAGTCATTGGGAAACAACATTGCTGATTTTCCGGTGAGCTATGATAATTTCTCCCGTGTTATCAGCCTTCCTGTTTATTATGATTTAACTGATGAACAGGTGATGGAGGTTGTTGGGGCTGTGGCTGAATCTGTTGCACAATAAGCTGTGACCATCACAGATTATATCTGTGATGGAATAAGACATAAACAGTTTCTAACTGTTTTCTGAAAGAAAGTTGAAAACTTTCTTAATGTCTGAATGCTTGAAGTTATAAACTTCAAGCGGCTTAGGATTTAATAAAATTACTGAACAACCAATTTCCCGTTTTGGATTATTTTGTTTTGTGAAGAGATTGTATAAAGTTAAATCCCATCCGAAAGATGAGAAACATCCAATTGCGATTCTTTTGTGGAAATTATTGTTTTCGTTGCATCAGCATAATTGTGGTACGAAAGATAATTTTTTGTTGTCGTTTTGTACTATTCAATCCGTCCATTGTATAAGTCCCAAATAGGAAAAATCAAATCATAATCATTCCAATTTAAGTTTCCGTCAACAATTTTGAAGTCAGAGAACAAGTTTTCTTTTAAATATTTACTTATTGAGGGATGTTGCGATTTGCTTAAAAACGGTTTAAAGTCTACAAGTCTGTCAGTTCCATCTTTAAATTTTATCCTTATGGCATAATCACCAATATACTTTGCAGACCCGATTTCAATTGTATCAATTTGCTTTTCTGAATATTGCTCTACGATTCTCATTTTACTTTTTTCGTTATTCGTTCAAAATCAATGTCTATACGATACACAAAATAATCAACCCATTTCTTGACAATCTTGTCGGCATAAATTGACAAAAAGTCCTTGAAGTTTTTGAGGTCTTTTCCTTTAAGCGGCTTAAACCCTTTGTTTTCACGTATTATTATTTCAGTTATTTCCCCATTGGAAATAATAAATTCAGCCTTGCTTTCAAATTCGCCTTTTTTCGCATGAACATATATCGGTTCATGTTCATTGGAATAGAAAAAAATTATTATTCCCAATTATTCAAAAATCTTTGGCATTTGTTTTTCTTACAAAGTTAATAAAATTTCAAGATTTGATTATTCATGGATTTTTTCAATTGTCCTTTTATTTGCCCCTAATGTGCGAATGACAAATAAGAAATAATTTATTATTGGCGAATTCATGGTTTTTGTACATAATTGAGGTTAAGGTTATCCTATTATTTAACAATCAATTTCCCATTTTGGATATTTTGATTTCCTGATTTAATTGTATAAAAATAAATCCCCGGCGATATTTCTGAAATATCTATTTGTCCTTCTTTAGTTGAAATCAATGTTTCCTTTACGATTAAACCTTGTGTATTTCTTAATTCAAGTTTGATAGGGAATTCAATTTCTTCTGCATTGGTTTTGAAATCCACTTTATTTTTGCAAGGGTTTGGGAAAACAGTAATTGATTCGACAGGGATTGTATTTTCAGTATTGCCAACAAATATCACTTCGTCCCCACAGCTTATCCCATCTTTTTTGAAATAATTGATGTTTTTTGAATATGTGGAAGAATTCATAATATCACCAAAGTAGCTGACCCCATAAGAATAATACATGCCCAGTCCGCAAACATACGTGGATTTGCTGATTCCAGGAGGCCCATCCGTGTCAATATATCCCCAAACATTATCAATTTCACAATATCCCAAATAGTAATCTGCTTCAGAATAATATCTCCAAAGGTTTAACCCGCAATAATCCCCCATTTGGAATTGGTGATAGAACTGGTTAAATCGCTCAAAAGGGACTTGTGCAACTATCCCCTGACGAAGGTAACTTTTTGTTATTGTATTGGAATATACCAAGGCCGAGTCAATGTAAAAAATAAATTCATCAATAAGGTAAATGATTGAATCCTCGGTATCTGTCCTGTTTATGATTGTATGTTTTATGTATTTTGAATAGTCTTCCCATGGAGGTCCCCCAGAGCTATAATAATATTCATGGTATTGGATTTCATCGCCCGGTTGATAATCATAGAGTATTTCATTCGTGATTTTTGTTAAGCCAATGTCAGGGGTTTCATTTCCAATAATATAAATCGGTTTAAGAATTTGTGGAAATGAATCTATTTGAAAAAATTGTATCAATCCCAGATCCTTTGTAGTAATAATATTATGTCCGTTTAATGAGGAGTTGATTTCGTTTCCATCCAAATCGGTATGGAGTATTTTGAAAAACCTTGCCGAATCGGGATATCCCAAAACCTTTAGCGTATCAGCACCCTCGAAAAAAATGGAAAAGATTTGCCCCTCATCTTCGTAAAAGCCAATTGTATCCTGTGTGTCCGGGTTAAACTCAAAATGGATCGTGTCCCCGTTGTTTGGATAAAAGCTGTAAGAGTTCAGGTTGTCAAAATCTATTTTTGCCCCAATCCAAACAGGGATATTTTGTTTATGGCATTCCGGGCCACCCCAGAAATCACAATCAGGGCTTAGGAAATTTAATGTGTCGATACGGTAGAAATTATAATA
>JAJRTT010000357.1 GCA_024278155.1 Bacteroidota bacterium
AGGGAATTCCCATCAGGGGTACCTACCATGCTTTTGGGGAAAAATATCGAAACAAGCCTTGAAAACCTAAAAGCAGGTGATTACTCCATAAACGGTGAAATCCTGGTCGAACGGAAAACCGCAGAAGATTTTGTTCAATCGCTGATAAGCAACCGCTTGTTTCCCCAATGCGAAAAACTGAAACGGGCCTCGGCAGTCCATTTTATCATTATCGAAGGAAACCCTTATAAAACCAACCATAAAATAAAAGATGAAGCGGTAAAGGGGGCATTGCTTTCGGTTTCGGTTGCCTGGCAAATACCTGTTTTGTTCTCGAAAGACAAAACCGAAACAATTGACATCCTGATTAAAACAGGCAAACAATTGTTTATCGATAAAATCCCAAAACTAAGAAAGGGGCACAAACCTAAAAAGCAAAGAAACCAGCAACTCTATTTATTGCAGGGCTTGCCCAAAATCGGCCCTGCACTTGCCCACCGGCTTTTGTTGCATTTTGGATCCCTTTCAAAAACCATGAAGGCCACAGAAAAGCAACTTGTTAAAGTCAATGGGATCGGCAAAACAAAGGCATGTGAAATTGTTGGTTTCATTAACCGCAAATTTTGACTTTTAACATCTCTTAACCTAAACATTTACTATTTTGCGTACTTTTGCACGTTCTTTATAATACCGTATATAAATGAAAATCAAAATAGTCAATACTTCAAAACACCAGTTGCCAACGTATGAAACCGTGGCTTCTGCCGGAGTGGACCTACGTGCAAACCTGGATGCTCCCGTAAGCTTGAAACCCCTTGAAAGAAACCTGATCCCCACCGGGTTGTTTATCGAGTTGCCCGTGGGCTATGAAGCACAGATTAGGCCCAGGAGCGGCCTGGCCATCAAGAAGGGGATTACATTGTTGAATTCCCCCGGGACAATTGATGCGGATTACCGGGGAGAGATAAAAATCATCCTTGCCAATATCTCAAATGAGGAATTTACAGTAAACGATGGTGAGCGCATTGCCCAAATGGTCATTGCCCGGCACGAACAAGCGGAATGGGCAGAGGTGGAACAGCTGCAAGAAACCAGCCGGGGCACCGGAGGATTTGGCAGTACGGGGACCGAATAGTTTTAAGCTGTGCCGAAGCTCCCTTATAAAGTTTATTGATTACACTTTTTAATCTCAAGAATATTGAAAAAATTCCCCCATATTGTTTTCCTTTTTGGCCTGCTGGCAATGGTTTCGTGCAGCTCCGTCAAAAACACCGGCAAAGCTGTTTTCCAGAAATCCAATAGCCATAGACCCACTTCTGTTAAAGGGGGCGATAATTCAAGTCTGTTTATAGATGCAAATACACAACGCATCCTGGGAAATTACAATGAAGCCGAAAAGCTTTTCAGGAAGTGCATTGGCATTGACCCCAAGGATGATGCTTCCTATTTTGAACTTTCCAAACTGGCGCTCATGAGGAACAATGGCGAAGAAGCCATTGAGATGGCTGCCAAGGCAGTTGAGCTTTCCCCGGAAAACACCTATTATCTTGTTCTTTATGGGAACTTATTGCAAAGCAATGAACAATACGAAGAATCCTTGAAGGTTTTTGAACGGCTTTCACAGCTTAAACCCAATAATATCGATTATCTTGATAATCTTGCGGTTTCATATATTTATGCGGGGAAAAATGACAAGGCCATTGAAACCTATGATAGGATTGAATCAAAAATTGGGATCTCAGAGGAATTTTCACTAAAGAAACAAAGCTTGTATTTGCAAGAAGGAAAAGTGGGCAAGGCCGGCGAAGAGATTGAAAAACTCATTGCCATTTTCCCAACGGTAAGCAGGTATTATGCTATCTTGGCCGAAATGTACATGGCCAATGGCATGGAGAACAAGGCATTGGAGGCCTATCAGAAAATCATAGAACTGGATCCCGAGAACCCGTACATCCATATTACACTTGCCGATTATTACAAAAAGAAGGGCAATCCCGAAAAGGCCTTTGAGGAACTAAAAATTGGATTTGCAAACCCAAACCTGGATATTGATACGAAAGTCCAGATTTTGGTCGCTTATTATTCTGTTATCGAATTGTACAACGATGCAAAGGATGAGGCTTTCGAGTTAGCTGAAATCCTGATCAAAACCCATCCCGATGATCCAAAATCGTACTCGATTTATGGTGATTTCCTGTATCAGGCCAAACAATTTGAGCAGGCGCGGAAAGCCTTCCGAAAAGTGATTTCAATCGACAGCAGCAAATATGCTGTATGGGAACAGTTGATCTTTATCGAATCGGAACTGAACGATGTGGATGCCATATTGTCGGAAAGTTTGCGTGCAATTGAACTTTTCCCCGAGCAAGCCTTGCTTTATTTGTTTGCAGGGAATGCTTATTCCCAAAAGAAAAAGTGGGAAGAGAGCATAAAAATACTGGAAGAAGGGGCTGATTATGTGGTGAACAACATTAGAATGGAAGAGCAGTTTTATTCGTTTTTGGGCGATGCGTACAATCAAATAAAGGATGATGCCAATTCCGATAAGTATTATGAAAAAGTTTTGAAGCTGAACCCCGACAACGATTATGTATTGAACAATTATGCCTATTTCCTGTCGTTGCGGAACCAGGACCTGGAAAAGGCTGCCGCAATGGCCAAACGGGCCGTGGAGCTTAAACCGGGCACTGCCAACCAGGATACCTACGGTTGGGTACTCTATCAAATGGGGGATTATGATGAAGCTGCCATTATGATAAAAAAGGCCATTGATAACGGTGAAACTGCCGGTGCGGTTATCCTTGAACATTATGGTGATGTGCTATGGAAGTTGGACAGGAAAGAAGAAGCCATCGAATATTGGGAAAAAGCAAAAGCTGCCGGCGAAGGTTCCGGTTTTTTGGAAAAGAAAGTTGAAGACAAGAAACTATATGAATAGCAGGATCCTGATTATTATTGTCCTGGGGATGATGGCTGTGTTCTCCGGCTGTAAATCTACCCGGAAAACCATCAAACAGCCCATTAAGGAATATGGTGCCGATTACCTCTTTGAAAAGCTAAAGGAGAATGAACTGAAATTCGATTGGCTATCGGGTAAATTTTCCCTGGATTTGATTGTTGACAAAAAGAAAAATTCCTTTAAAGGGCAAATACGGATGAGGCGCGACAGTGCTATCTGGGTTTCGTTTTCACCTGCTCTTGGCATCGAAATGGCCCGTCTGCTCATTACGCGCGATTCGGTGTTTTTTATCAATCGCCTAAGTAAAAAATATTTTGTGGGCGATATTGAATTCGTTACCGGTTTCCTGGATGCCAATGTGGACTATGATGTGATCCAATCGCTCCTGATCGGGAACGATCTTACCTATTACGAAAATGGGAAATTCAGGGCAACATATGACAGTAAGGAATACCACCTTGTTACAAGTGGACGGAGGAAACTTAAAAAGTACATAAAAACAAATGATGACGCAAGCCGTATTTTTATCCAGAACATTTACCTGAACCCGGAAACATTTAAGATTTCGAGGATGAAAATCAAGGACATGACCAAGGAAGACCAAAAGCTTGAGGCCAGTTACGGGCAACATGAGCTTATTGATGGCCAAATGTTCCCTATGCATATTACCTATGATATTTCAGCAAGAAACCCGATCAAGGTCGAGATGGACTATTCACGGATAATATTGGATGTGCCACAGGCAATCCCTTTTAAAATCTCATCGAAATACGAGCAGATGAAATAGCCTATGGCAATTCTCCCAAAAAATATCGCAAGGCTTGCATTGTACCTCTTGGTACTTTCATTTATTGGTTCGTCTTTTTCCCAGGACAAAAAAACCCTTCTCCAGTCGGATAAAAAAAAGATCGAGGAAGAAATCGAATACAGTACCCGGCTCCTCGAAGAAACCAAAAAATCGAAGAAAACATCCCTGAACCAGTTGGTATTGCTGAAGAAGCAGATCCGTGACCGTGAAAAACTGTTGCAGAACATGCAAAAGCAGATTAAGGCGGTGGACGAAACCATAAAGCTTGACGAGGAGATAATCACCGATTTGAACACCGATTTGAAGAAACTCAGGGACGAATATGCCAGGATGGTTTATTTTGCCTATAAAAACCGGAATTCCTATGATAAACTCATGTTTGTTTTTGCTGCCAATGATTTCAACCAGGCCTATAAACGTCTGAAATATTTCCAGCAATATTCCGAATACCGGAAAATGCAATCGGAGCTAATCGTTAAAACACGGGAAGAGTTGGAATCAACGGTTGGACAACTGGAACAAAACAAGCAGGAAAAGATGAAGTTGTTGTCGTTGCTTACAAAGGAAAAGGATAAGTTGAACCGGGAGAAAACGATGAAAAGCAAAACTGTCCGAAATTTAAGTAAAAAGGAAAAACAGCTTCTATCCACGATTAAACAAAAGGAGAAGGCCTCCAAAAAGCTCCAGAAGGAGATAGAAAAAATCATTGCCGAAGAAATTCGGTTGGCAGCCCGGAAATCAGGCACAAAAAAAACTTCCTCTTTTTCGTTAACCCCTGCCGAGTTGCAACTTTCGGCCAATTTCGAACTGAACAAAAACAAACTCCCCTGGCCTTTAAAACGGGGAGTGATCTCTGAAGATTTCGGGGAACACCCCCATCCTGTTTTGAAAAATGTCATGGTGCAAAACAAAGGGCTTGATTTCCTTACCGACAAGGGCGCCAGGGCCCGGGCCGTTTTCGATGGCGAGGTTACACGGGTTATTTCCATTGCCGGTTATAATTATGTGGTGATGATTCGGCACGGGGAATTCCTAACGGTTTATTCCAACCTTGTCGAGGTCTTTGTGCAAAACGGGGACAAGGTAAGTACGGGACAAGATATAGGAGAGGTGCATACCGACACAAAAGAGATGAAAACCGAGCTCCATTTTGAAATGTGGAAAGGGAAAACCCTCCTAAATCCATCCAATTGGCTTGCAAGATAAAAAAATGCAATTCTTGTCTTGTTTGAACTTCCAGATATTAAGCATGTTAGCTTATCCTTTTTTATAATCAATAAAAATAAGAAAAAAAACATTCAAAAACGCAACTCTTTGGCACTTTTTGTGTCTAACATACTATCTCAATCGTCAGAGATGACGGATTTAGGTTAATAAATAATTGATTGACAGAGCCGGGTGCTGGTTACGCCCGGCTTATTTTTTTCCCGCAATTACGAACACCCTACCGATGCTGACCAAATCAGACATTTCAAATTTATGAACCCGGTTTCCGTCAGTATATATTACCTTTGTCCGGTAATCCTTGTTGATTCGATAAATTCTTTCAGTAACTCATTAATTAATTTTAACCTAACATCCCCATTCTAATATGAAACAACTCAGCCCACTCAATTTTTTCTTGCCCCTTTTCTTGTTATTTGTTGTAACACCTGAACTCCAGGCCCAATACGACACTTTAAAGGTCATGTATTACAATGTGCTCGATTTCCCTAATATTTATCCTGAGAGGAAGGCAAACTTCCGAACTGTGAACCAATATGTTAAGGCGGATATCATCCTCGTGAACGAATTGAAAACAACCGCTGGCGCAATTGCTTTGCTCAATGAAGCCTTGAATGTTTACGGTACGGCACATTATCAAAAAGCGGTTTATACAGAACAGGATTTTTCTGAAAACCTGCTTTATTATAACAGTGACAAGCTGGCCCTGTACAGCCAGGACGTGATTTCCACCAATATCCGCGATATTGACGAATATGTGCTTTATTACAAATCGGCTGATTTGGCAACGACCAATGATACCGTTTTCTTCTACTTTTATGAGGCACATTTGAAAGCAAGCCAGGGCTATGAAAACACACGCCTTGCCGAGGTGAACACATTTTTGAACCATTTGAATGCCATTCCAAATGCAGAGAATGTTTTCTTTGGTGGCGACTTTAATCTCTACACCAGTTCCGAACCGGCCTATCAGGCAATCATGGACAATGTAACTTATGGTTTCAATGATCCCTTACCGTCAGGAAACTGGCACAACGGTAGTTCGTACAGCGATATCCATACACAAAGTACCCGGTTGAACGATCCGATGGGCGGTTCTACGGGTGGTTTGGACGATCGCTTTGATTTTATCCTGTTTACGGATGATGTGGCCAATGCAAGCAACAGGGTACAATATATCCCTAATTCCTGCATTGCTTTTGGAAACGATGGGAGCCATTATAATGCTGCCCTCATCGACCCACCTGTTAATCCATACCTTCCCGATTCGATAATCCAGGCACTCTATTATATGTCGGATCATTTGCCGGTGATTTGTGATTTAAGGGTGGAGGCCACCATTGACACCACTAAGGCAAATATTGTCATTACGGAAATTATGTACAATCCCCCTGAAGTTGGGACAGATTCCCTGGAGTTCATTGAACTGTTCAACAATGGAAATGAAACTGAAAACCTGGCCGGGTTTTATTTTTCGGCCGGGGTTGAATTCACTTTCCCTTCCTATGTCTTGAACCCGGGCGAATTTATGGTGGTTGGGGTAAATACTTCGGCATTGCAAAATACCTTTGGTGTGAATGCCTTGCAATGGACAAGCGGGGGCCTGAGCAATGGTGGTGAATTGATTTTGTTAAAAGACAATTCCGGGAAAACCGTTGATTCTGTACGATATTATGATACACCTCCCTGGCCAACAACACCGGATGGAGGAGGCCCTTCATTGATGCTTTGCGATCCAGGTTCCGATAATTCCTTAGGGGCAAACTGGGCAGCATCACAGAATTTTGTCACG
>JAJRTT010000358.1 GCA_024278155.1 Bacteroidota bacterium
GACGATGTCGTCGTCGGGTATACGAACCTAACCGTTGGGGACTGGTACTATATTTCCGTTGACAACTATTATTCGGGCTACAGGGGAACCTTCACCCTTTGCATAGACGATGCCGTGGACTACGATTATTACGAAGGGGCGATGGAATTGACCGACATTACAAATTGGTGTTCACCTGATGCTGCATATACAACAATTGGTGCAACGCCGGACCTCAACGCAGGTTCTTGCTGGAACGCTTCCCCTAATTATAACCGTTGGTTTAAGTTCCAGGCTTCAAATACCGAAAAAATTACCTTTACTATCATAAGGGGTGGAGTTTATGGGACACTCAGGGCAATTAATGTTGCCTTATGGGAAGCCAATGGGACTACGCAACTTGCCTGTAACCGTTATAGTGGAATTTATGACAATGTTTCGATCCAACAAGCAGGATTAACCGAAGGAAATTGGTATTATATTTCCGTGGATAATTATTATTCCGGTTACCGCGGTTCATTCAGTTTATGTATTGACGACGGAAGGGTAAGATGGAACGGAAGCGTTGACAACGACTGGGCAAATGCCGCTAACTGGAATGGTGGGTTTATCCCTTCGGCATTGGATGATATTATCCTTGAAACAGGGTTGCCAAATTATCCTGAAATCAATAGCGGTGCTGCTGCAAATGCAAAAAGCTTGCTTTTGGAAGCGGGCACATGGTTAACAGTTCCAACCGGAAATTCATTGACAGTCGTCAATGGTATTGACCTTGAAGCTGATGCTACCGGAATGGCCTCTTTGATAGATAATGGCACTTTGACTTATGATTCAAGTAAAAGTAGTGTTCAGTCATATAATACAGATAATCAATGGCATTTGATTTCAGCACCGGTAAGTGGGGCTCAAAGCGCTGTGTTCACTAATATTTACCTTAAATACTTTACGGAAACAGATAGTACGTGGACATATATTACCTCTTTGAACCACAATCTAAGTGTTGGACAAGGATTCTCAGCTTGGGCTGCCAGTGCGTTAACCGGTAATGCGACCGTAACTTATACAGGTGCGTTTAATACCGGGAACCAATCTCCTCCGGCATTAACATACACTCCCGGATTAGGAACAGGTGATGGCTGGAACATGGTTGGAAACCCCTTCCCATCAACAATTGTGTGGAACACAAACTGGACGACCACTAATTTGGATCCAACCGTTTATGTCTATGATGGGAATTCAGGCCAATATCTTAACTGGAACCGGAATACAGGTTTGGGGACAATGGGCAATGGGAATATTCCACCGGCACAGGGTTTCTGGGTACTTGCTAATGCAGCGGGCGCATCCATGACAATCCCTCAAAGCGAGCGTATCCATAGTTCACAGGCATTTTACAAAAGCACAGGAATGAACATAATCGAATTTAGTGCTCTAGGAAACAATTATTCCGATAAAATGATTGTCCATTTTGCCAAAGGGGCAACCCCCGGGTTCGACAACGAACTGGATGCCTATAAGCTCATGGGGCTTGAAGAAGCTCCGCAATTGTATGCAATGCACGACAATTCAGAGTTCTCGATGGACGTACTTCCTTTGGAAGAAGGGACCACGATAATCCCTCTCGGGTTTGAAGTAGGTGCAGAAGGCAATTATGAACTGAATGCCGGGAAGATTTCAAGCTTTGACGGTGATGTTGTGATTATGTTGGAAGATTTAGAAGGGAATACGTTCACTGATTTAAGGGAAACATCATTGTATAAATTTGATGCTGCTCCCGGTGATGAGCAGATGAGGTTCAAACTTCATGTGACGTTTAAATCCAAACCGGCCGGCCCGACAAATCCACAAAGCGAAGTAGAAATATATGCTGTCAACAGTAATGTTTTTGTTCAGCTTCCTGAAGATTTTGAAGGAAATATTGAAATTTATGACCTGATGGGCCGCATGATCCTTTCCGGAAAAGGCGTTGCCAATAGCTTAAACGAATTCCCGATTAATAATGGAAACGGGATTTTCATCGTAAAAGCAATTGACAAAGATGAAGTATATTCCGAAAAAGTCTATATCAAATAGGCCCTTGATTCATTGTACAATATTTTATTTGCCCTGGCATAATTTGTCAGGGCATTTCTTTTACCATGAACGAAGTAAACCAATTTCGGTAAAACATTGTCTTTCTTTTTGTAAATTTGTATCTTATCAAAGATTTACACCTTTTTGGGTTTAACAAAGGATTATAGATTTTGTGAAAAGTATTCAATACATATCAGCTACGGTTAGGGTTGCGATACTTTTAATTATTGCACTTACAAATACGAACGTTTACGGTCAGCTTCTTATCAACGAAGTTTGTCCGAGAAACGTGGATTTGCTTGCCGATGAAGACAATAAGTACAACGACTGGATTGAAATACTGAACACTTCCAATGATTCAATTGACTTAGATGGCTGGTACTTATCGGACGATATAACCTATCCCGAAAAATGGGCATTCCCTTCTTTTCTTCTTCCCCCGGACTCGCATCTCGTGGTGATCGCCGACAAGAAAGACCGGGGAATTGTTGTTGACCACTGGGAATCTGCCGTGCTTGCGGAAAACATCTGGAAATACCGGCTCCCAAATGAAAACCCCGATTCCAGTTGGAACACATTGGACTTCGATGATTCACTTTGGCTGGAAGGCCCCGGGGGAATTGGCCGAGGCGATGGGGACGACAACACGATTATCCCCGATTCGGTGATCTCGATATATATGCGAAGGGCCTTTACGGTTTTCGATACGTCCAAAATATCCTCTGTCATTCTCCATGTTGATTTCGATGAAGCTTTTGTGGCCTTTTTGAACGGTGTGGAAATTGCCCGTGCCGAAATCGGCTGGCCCGGGAAATACCAGGATTGGGACGATTGGGCATTGGGGCAACATCTTGCACAAATGTACCAGGGTTTGCCTCCGGATGAATTTAAAATTGATATGGGCTTCTTTTCTTCAATAGTCCATGAAGGGGAAAATGTTTTGGCGATCCAGGTTTTGAATGGCTGGGGAAATCTGGGGAATATGTCGATAATCCCTTTTCTGTCATTTGGCATAAACGACACTTCCCACATTTATCTGGAAGTGCCCGAATGGTTTGACGAAAACCCCACCTATTTCCACACCAATTTTGCATTGAACAAGTCCGGCGAAAGCCTTATGCTTTCCAATTCCGATGGAATTGTTGATGTGTTTGAATATCCTTATTTGCAAGCCAATAATTCGTACGGCTACCAAACGGACGGAGTTGGACCCCCAGGATATTTTGAATATCCAACCCCCGGATTTACGAACAACTTCTCCCCTACCGGCTACGGATATGCGAAACAAGCGCAGCTAAGCCCCGAGGCAGGGTTTTATCCCTCCGGTATCCAGGTTTCTATTCTTAACTATGAAGAAGGCGACACCATCCGTTTTACCCGTACCGGGGCCATTCCCGGCGACACATCCGAACTTTACACGGGCCCTTTCAATGTTGATACTTCCACAGTAGTCAGGGCCAGGGTTTTTAAAAGCGGCCTGATTCCCGGAAAACCTACAACAAATACCTATATAATTGGGTACACTTCCAGCTTGCCCGTGATTTCCATTGGGATGAACCCCTACGATTTATGGGATTGGGAAGAAGGGATTTATGTAATGGGGCCGAATGCCGATCCCGATCCTCCCTTTTTCGGCGCCAATTTTTGGATGGACTGGAAAAGACCTGTCCACGTGGAATACTTCGACAGCCTGCAAAACCAGGGATTTGAAGTGGATGCCGATATCCTTATCCACGGTGGCTTTTCGAGGGAAAACCCCCAGAAAAGTGTACGCCTTATAATGGATGGGGCCAAGTATGATGACCCGTGGATTGATTATCAATTCTTCGGCACAAAAGATATCCAACGCTTTAAAAGGATCGTTCTCCGAAATTCGGGGCAGGATTACAACATAACGCAATTCCGCGATGGCTTTATGCACAAGCTTGTCCAGGCAAACACCAATATGGATATACAAGATTATAAAGCCGTGGTTGTTTTCCTGAACGGCCAATATTGGGGGATCCAGAACATCAGGGAGAAGATCGACCGTTATTATACCGAAGGGAACTTTGGTGTAGATAGGGACAGTGTGGAAATTTTACGGGACAACATCAAAATCGTCGAAGGGGATTATTACCATTACCTCCGCATGATTGATTATGTAAAACATGTTCCTTTAGTCGATTCGATGGTTTATGATTCCATTTCAAAATTAGTGGACATTGAAAATTACAGCGATTATTTTATCTCCGAAATATTTTTCGTGAACCACGACTGGCCCGGGCACAATACGAAATACTGGCGGCAGGCAAACGATACTTCGCGTTGGCGTTATATTTTAACAGATACGGATTTTGGTTTTGGATTGTATGGAGGGGTTTATAACAATGAAATACATCGGGTTTTACATGGTACAATCCAATGGTCGGACAATCACAGGATTTTACGCCGACTGGTTGAAAATGAAGATTATCTGAGATATTTTATCAACCGTTCCGCCGATATTTTCAACACGGTTTTAAAACAAGGACGTATTTTGGCCGTGCTCGATAATTTCAAGGAAAACCTTTATCCTGAAATAACGGCACATACCGACAAATGGGGAGGTAGCCTTGCCACATGGGAATCAAATGTGGATGAAATGTTCTTCTTTGCCGAAAACCGCCACAGCTATATTTACCAGCATTATATTGATGAATTCAACTTGGAGAAAACGGTGGAAGTGGGTTTGGATATCGATTCCGTTTCCCACGGCCATATCCAAATCAATACAATTGTCCCTGATAGCCTGCCGTGGCAGGGGGTTTATTTTGATGGAAACCCGATTGAGCTAACCGCAATTGCCGATTCTGCCTTTGTATTCTCACATTGGGCTTCCAA
>JAJRTT010000359.1 GCA_024278155.1 Bacteroidota bacterium
AGAAAAGGGATTGTCCTGGCTTTGATTATTTCAGTTGTACTGGTTGGCTTGATCATGAACGGCATCATACCGCTTATCGTGAAACTGGCCGGCTATTTTGAGCTTTTCTTTGTAAATACCCTGGGATTGCCTTTCAATACGGGATCGGTTATCTATTTCATATTACTTGTTGGAGGGATTTTCTGGGGGATTAAATACACGCGAAAGACCCAAAAAGCGATTTTGAACACGGTCATTTGGGTCTTCACTTTTATCCTGATCGGCTATTCTTCTTTTTTCCTGTTGGTGATCCGTTCAAATGCAAATACGCCCATCAACGAAAACAGTCCGAAAGATGCCATTTCCCTGTTGGCTTACCTGAACCGGGAGCAGTATGGCGACTGGCCCATTTTATATGGCCGTTATTTTAATGCGGAAGTGGTGGACAGGAAAGATGGGACACCTCTCTACCGTAAGGATGTCGAAAAGGGGAAATACATAGTCATTGATGAAAGAAAGGGGACAATTCCCGTTTATGACCCTAAAATGTCAACAATTTTCCCACGGATGTGGAACAACACGGAATCCCGCTATGTGAAGGATTATAAGAAATGGAGCAATATGAAAGGGGTTCCGGTAAAGATTACCGACGAGTACGGTGAAACGAAGCAGGTGATGAAACCCACTTTTGGTGAAAACCTTACTTACTTTTGGAGGTATCAGGTTATCCACATGTATTTCCGGTATTTTATGTGGAATTTTTCGGGGAAACAAAACGACACACAGGGAATGTCGGACCGGAAAAACGGCAACTGGATTTCGGGCATCCCTTTTATTGACAATTTCCGTCTCGGGCCTGTACTTGATGTTCCCGGAAGTTTGAAGTCAAAAGCCATGAACAGGTTCTATATGCTTCCTTTTATCCTTGGCTTAATTGGAATTGTATATCAAATCAGAAAAGACAAAAACAATGCTTTTGTGGTTGGCCTTTTGTTCCTGATGACGGGCCTTGCCATTGTGGTTTACCTCAACCAACATTCGCCCCAGCCCCGTGAAAGGGATTACGCCTATGCAGCTTCCTTCTATGCTTTTAGTATCTGGATCGGTATGGGGGTACTTGGTTTGTATGAATTGTTGAGCAAAAAACTGAATGCAAGAACATCCGCAATTGTTGTAAGTGTGTTGAGCTTGTTGTTGGTCCCGGGACTAATGGCAAAGGATGGCTGGGACGACCACGACCGCTCTAACCGATATACGGCCCGTGACCTTGCCTCGGATTACCTCAATTCCTGTGCGCCCAATGCCATTTTGTTCACCAATGGCGATAATGATACGTTCCCATTGTGGTATGTGCAGGAAGTGGAAGGGGTACGTACGGATGTGCGTGTGGTGAACCTGAGCCTGTTGAACACCGAATGGTACATCGACCAAATGAAGCGGAAAGTTTATAATTCGGAACCTGTCCCCATTTCGCTTCCGTGGAACGAATATAAGGACGGAACACGGAACTATACTTATTTCATCGAAAATGAGAACATAAAGGGATATGTGGAATTGAAGCAGTTGTTTGATATCCTCAACTCCGATCCTTCGCGCCTTGTAATGCAAACCCGGATGGGACCCCTGAATTATTTCCCAACAAAGAAATTCAAGGTCACAATTGATTCGGCGGCAGTCGTGAACAGTGGGACTGTTTCGGCTGACCGAGCCGGGGAAATCGTGAAAGAGATCAAATGGAAACTCAACAAAGGCGGCCTTGGGAAAAACTATTTGATGGTATTGGATATATTGGCCCACAATAATTGGAAGCGGCCCATCTATTTTTCTATTACAACCGGTGGGGATGCTTATGTGGGTTTGCAGGATTATTTCCAGGTGGAAGGCCTTGCATACCGTTTGGTCCCCATAAAAGGAAAAAGCTCGGATGGGCAAACGGGCAAGGTTTATACGGAAGCCATGTACGACAACCTGATGAACAAGTTCAAGTTTGGGAACATGAAAGACCCAAAGGTATATTTGGATGAAACCAATATGCGGATGACCATGAACCTGCGGAATAATTTTTACCGGCTTTCCAATGCGCTTATAGATGAAGGGGAAAATGAAAAAGCAGGCAAAGCGATTGATTATTGCCTTCAGGAAATCCCGGATGAAAGTGTCAGCTATAATTATTTTGTAATGCCCATGGTAGAAGGCTACTATGAAATAGGGGAAACGGAAAAGGGGGATAAGCTGGCTTTAAGGATGGTCGATATTTTTGATGAACAATTGAACTACTACTTTTTGTTCAAAGGCAAAAGGGCCAAGATATACGATTATGATAAACAGCAAGACCTTGCCATGCTCCAAAGGTTGATGCAGGTTTCCAAAAAGTATAAATCCGAAGAAGTCTCCAAAAAAGTGACAGAGGTTTTTGATCTGTATTATGGGATGTATGCGGGGAATTAAGCTGGCCTCAACCCTTAATCCCGCTATAAATACTTGCGATCCCAAATGTGAGGGATTTGTGGAAGGTGCCGGTAAAACCAATTTCCTTTAGGATTTTCATAAAATCTTCGCCATAAGGGAAAACCTCAACAGAATCGTGGAGGTAGGTATAGGCTGATTTATCGCCCGAAATGATTTTGCCCAAAAATGGCAAAATGTATCGAAAATAGAAATTATAGAATTGCTTTACGGGGAATTTTGAGGGCTGGGAAAACTCCAGGATCAAAACCTGCCCGCCAGGTTTCAGGACCCGGTGCATTTCGGACAGGCCTTTTTGCAGGTTTTCAAAATTCCTGACACCAAAAGCCACCATCACGGCATCAAAGGTTTTATCTGGGAAATTCAGGTTTTCCGAATCCCCGGTCTCCAAATGGATAATATCCTGAAGGTTTTTCTTTTTGATTTTATTGATGCCCACTCCAACCATATCGGCGGCAATGTCGATACCGATGACCTTTTCGGGCTTTATTTTCAGGGCGGCAATTGCCAGGTCACCGGTTCCAGTGGCCACATCAAGGATAGTTTTCGGGTGGTTTTTCCCTATAATGTTGATGGCCTTCCTTCGCCATCGGTAATCAATGCCCGCCGACAAAAAATGGTTGAGGAAATCGTAACGGTGCGCAATGTTGTTGAACATTTGCCTTACCTCTTGTTTCTTGCCGGAGTTGTTTTTCGTAACAGCCATTTTTCTTTTACTTTATTGACAATGAACCTAAATGGCTTAGTACTCCTTGATTTTATCTGAATGTAAAATTTACAATTCGTTATTGGTGCGTGTAAGGATATAACAACCAAGTTGCTTTGCCATCTCGACCACACCTTTCTCAAACGAAAAAGCAGCTATGGCTATCCGCAGTTTGCAATGTTTTTTTTCTGGGAAAAGTATCCTGTAATTGGGGATTTTCCTTTCGACCAAAACTCGTAATTGGTCAAGTTTGAAACGGTATTTTATCTCAACGATTATTTGTATATCTGTGTTTGTCAATATCACATCGTACTCTTCCCTTATTTTTAAGCTCTTTTTATATTTTTGTATATTGCGTTCACTGTATTCCAATTGAATGTCGAGCAATTGCATCTTCTTTTCCAAGGCATCGGCAAAAAACTGTTCGGCATAATATCCGTTGCTGTTGCCAATTCCCCCGATGTTTTTCGACAGCTCTTTTAATCTTTTGTCAAATTCCCTGTTGGATTTTTCAAACTTCTCATCTGATCCTTTAAACAGCTTGCTTGTTTCCTGGAACATCAACCAAACTTTTTCAAAAGTAAGCGGTTGCCCATATTCTGCAATCGGTTCCTCTACTTTGTTCTTTTTGCCCATTGTCCATTTATTTATTGCAAATATACAATTATCAATTGGATTTCTTACATCCCCAACATGATCTTCAAATACAACATCGGGTTTTTTAAATCTTTTCTCACTTCGAGATCAGTCATTGCCAGCATCAGTTTTTCTTTCAGGATTTTGCTTTTTGAAGCCCGGTTCACAACCATATTGAACAGCCAACCATGTTTGATGAATTGTGGGATTTTTATACTGATGTCAAGCTCTTTTCCAATCTTTTTATAGAAGCTGTCATCATACTGGTTCATGAATTCCGATGAGAAATTATTGTCCTCAAGGCATCGCTTTGCCTGTTTTGCGGCCAACATCCCGGTAATGGCCGCATGGCCGATTCCTTCCCCTGTAACAGGATCCACTAGGCTTCCAGCATCTCCGGCCAGCATAAACCGTTCGCCCGACAGTTTTCTCCTTCCGTCCCAAAGCGGCAATTGATAGGCTTTCACGCCATCGATCATTTCGGCATTTTTGAAACGCTCTTTCAAATAGGGGTTTGTTTCAATGGCTTCGAGCATGGCCTTTTTCAGGTTGATTTTTTTCTTCCCGATCCGGTGCCTGTCCAAACCCACGCCCACATTTGCTTCCCCGTTGGGCAAAGGGAAAACCCAAAAATATCCGGGCAGCAAGTCCTTAAGGAAATGGAGCTCCACATAATTCTGCGGATGGCAATCGCTTATCCCTTTATAATAGGCCCTTATCCCGGTCATTGTATATTTCTTGTCCTTTTGGATGCCGCCAGGCTCTTTCATGAATTTTGAAGTGACCCCGTTTGCAAAAATCACGAGCTTGGCAGAAATCTGGGCTTCACCGTTTTTCGAATTGAGGAAAACCCCCTTTTTCCCTTTGTTGTATTCCGTGATCTCTGTTTCTTCCAGTATTTCAATTTCAGGATGTTTCCTTGCTTCCTCCATCATGAAATTATCAAAATCCATCCTTCGGCAAATAAACCCCGGAGGTGTTCCTTTCACAAAACTTTTGTCGTTGATAAACGGTAGGTCGAGAATGGATGAATTGGGTGCCACCACACGCATCCCGTGCGAATGGGACAGGAAGTCCTGCCGGGTCAGCTTGGCAAGCAGTTCTTTGTCCAGTTCGTTCAACACCGTGAGCACCCATCCACTGATGCCATCGCCACAGATTTTGTCCCGCGGGAATTTTTGCTTGTCGATAAGGATGCAATTGATCCCGTATTTGGCAAGGAAAAGAGCGGCAAAGACCCCGGCAGGGCCAGCGCCAACAATCGCAACTTCAGTTTGTTTCATGAAATGAATTTGTATTTTAAAAAGGGCACAAAGATAATGCTTATGTTGAGAGTTTGCATGCTTTGTAAAACTCACACCCCATTGGGAAATTGCTGGGTTTTTTAAACTGGAAGATTTAATAATCAAATATTTAAATACAAAAATTAAGGATTTATTAAACTAAAACCGTAATTTTGCCGTTGAAAAACACTTAAAAATTGAGACATGAAATCATTGAAATATATCTGTCCCAAATGTGGCCACAAACAATTTGAAGTTGGGGAAATGAGGGCCACGGGAAGTTTTATGACCAAACTCTTTAATATACAAAACAGGAGATTTACAAGTGTTACCTGTAAGCAATGCCGCTATACGGAGTTTTATGCGGCCAACAGCAACCAGCTTGGGAACATTCTTGATTTCTTCACAAATTAAATCCATTATGAAAACTGGCTCAAAAATTTTAACCGTATTGATTCTGGTCCTCCCCTCAATACTTGTAAGTAGTTGCAAAAAAGATGAAAACAAGGACACGACATTCAATATCTTTTCCCTGGAAGATGATATCACTTTTGGGAAACAATTGCAACAACAGATAGAGTCCGATCCGGCGGACTATCCTCTGCTTGATACGATTGAGTATGCCGATGCCTACGCCCATGTTTACCGTATCCGTGATTCCATTTTGAACTCCGGGGAATTGATATACGGCGATAAATTTGAATGGTCAGTACGGATAATCCAGGACGACAGTGTCCTGAACGCATTTGCGGCACCGGGCGGGTACATTTTTATTTACACGGGCATCATTAAGTTCCTTGACAATGAAGCCGAATTTGCCGGTGTACTTGGACATGAAATGACCCATGCCGACCGCCGCCATTCAACAGACCAATTGACCAAAGCCTATGGCATCCAGATTTTATTGGGGATAATCTTGGGAAACAACCCAAACCAAATGGCAGAAATAGCGGCAAACCTTGCAGCCGGCGTCGCTTCCCTGGCATTTAGCCGTGATGCGGAATATGAAGCTGATGAATATAGTGTGAAATATCTTTACGAGACAGCTTACGATGCAAGGGGGGTAGGGGGCTTTTTTGAGAAAATGGAAGGAAGCCCGCAGCCCCCCGAATTTTTAAGTACACATCCCAATCCCGGGAACAGGGTCGATAAAATAGAAGAGATATGGCTGGAACTTGGAGGAAAAACAGGCGGGGAATTCGCAGAAAGCTACCAGGCCTTTAAAAGCACAATCCCATAGATTACCATTAATTCTTTTATCAGATTTTAACTTTCTGACAGATAAAAAACCGCTATTTTTGCAGCATGGCAAATAATGAAGATAAATTAAAGAAAATTGTGGCCCATGCCAAAGAGTATGGGTTTGTGTTCCAGTCGAGCGAGATATACGATGGACTGGCCGCCGCTTATGACTACGGGCAGTACGGCGTGGAACTGAAGAACAACATAAAGAATTACTGGTGGCGTTCCATGGTACAATTCCATGAGAACATCGTGGGCCTGGATGCGGCAATCTTTATGCACCCCACTACCTGGAAAGCTTCGGGGCATGTGGATGCCTTTAACGATCCGATGATCGACAACAAGGATTCCAAAAAGAGGTACAGGGCCGATGTTTTAGTAGAGGATTACCTTTTGAAGGTAGAGGCGAAAATCAAAAAGGAGGTAACAAAGGCCGCCAAACGTTTTGGCGATAGTTTTGACGAAGAACAGTTCCTGAACACCAATCCCAGGGTTTTGGCGAATAAGGCCAAAATGGAAGATATTAAGAAGCGGCTTTATTCGGCAATGGAAGATGAACGCCTTTCGGATATAAAAGCACTTATTGAGGATTTGGCAATCGTATGTCCGGTTTCAGGTTCGAGGAACTGGACGGATGTGGGGCAGTTTAATTTGATGTTCTCCACCGAAATGGGGTCCTTGAGCGAATCTGCCGGGAAGATTTACCTAAGGCCGGAAACGGCACAGGGGATATTTGTAAACTACCTGAATGTTCAGAAAACGGGGAGGATGAAAATACCTTTCGGGATTGCGCAGATTGGAAAAGCTTTCAGGAACGAGATAGTCGCCCGTCAGTTTATTTTCAGGATGCGTGAATTCGAACAGATGGAAATGCAGTTTTTTGTCCGTCCCGGGGAGGAACTCAAATGGTTCGAATACTGGAAGGAACAGCGCCTGAAATGGCATCTTGGAATGGGTATCCCCGAATCGGAATACCGCTTTCATGAACATGATAAACTGGCACATTACGCCAATGCCGCTTTTGATATCGAGTTCAATTTTCCCATGGGATTCAAAGAACTGGAAGGGATCCATTCCCGGACTGATTTCGACCTGAAATCCCATATGGAACATTCGGGCAAGAAGATCATGTATTTTGACCCTGAACTCAACGAGAGTTACGTTCCGTACGTGGTGGAGACCTCCATCGGCCTCGACCGGACTTTCCTTGCTGTATTGACCTATGCATTTACCGAAGAGAAACTTGAAGACGGCTCCGAGAGGGTTGTCATGAAAATCCCACCTTTCCTGGCACCGGTGAAAGCTGCTGTTTTACCTTTGGTGAAAAAGGACGGTTTGCCCGAAAAAGCGATGGGGATTTTCGACATACTAAAAAAAGACTTTATGTGTTTTTACGAGGAGAAAGATTCCATCGGGAAAAGATATCGTCGCCAGGATGCAATCGGGACACCATATTGTATTACGGTTGATCACCAGACTGCAGAGGATAATACCGTTACATTGCGCGAACGCGATTCGATGAAACAGGAAAGGGTGGATATTGCAAAACTCCCTGAAATAATTGCCAAAAAGTTAAAGTAGGGTAAACTCTTGTACCTTTGTGAATTTATTATTAAAAAATGCAACAATTGAATATAAGTTTGATGATAAAAATAGTTTTGTACTGAGAAATCTATTTGTCCTTGAAGGATTGGTCGTTTGAAAACTATTGAAGCATTTTAGCATTGTATCCTTGTCCCAAATACAAGTTTTACCTACCATAAAATAACAGTGAAACTTAAAGTATTAACCTTATCATAATGATGAAACCATGGATGTACAGGCAATAAAACAGCGGTTCGGGATTATCGGCACTTCCCCGTTATTGGACAGGGCCATTGATATTGCAAGTCAGGTGGCGCCTACCGATCTTACGGTTTTGATTTCCGGGGAGAGCGGTGTCGGGAAAGAATCCTTTCCCAAGATCATCCATCAGTTCAGTGCCCGTAAACATGGCCCTTATATCGCCGTTAACTGTGGCGCAATCCCTGAAGGGACGATCGATTCGGAACTTTTCGGGCATGAGAAGGGATCTTTTACAGGTGCCCACGAAGCCCGTAAGGGTTACTTTGAAGTGGCCAACGGCGGGACCATTTTCCTGGACGAAGTGGCCGAATTGCCTATCTCGACACAAGTAAGGTTGCTAAGGGTTTTGGAAACAGGGGAATTTTTTAAAGTAGGTTCCTCAAAAGTGATAAAGACCGATGTCCGGATCGTGGCGGCCACCAATGTGGATATCCCGGATGCCATCAATGATGGGAAATTCAGGGAAGACCTTTATTACCGTTTGAACACGGTTCCGATTTTCATCCCATCGCTTAAAGACAGGAAAGAAGATATCCATTTGTTGTTTCGGAAATTCGCTGCCGATTTTGCCGAAAAATACCGGATGCCCGTTTTGCAACTGACTGGGTATGCTGTTAAAGTTTTAATAAATTACCGTTGGAAGGGGAATGTCCGTCAACTGAAAAACATTACCGAGCAAATTTCGATTATCGAAAAAAACAGGCTTATTGACGGGCAAATGCTGTTAAAATACCTTCCTGTCAAATTATCGAGGGATCTTCCGGTATTGTATAAACGTGAACAGGAACAAAAGGAGATCTCAGAAAGGGACTTGCTGTACAAGGTGTTGTTCGATATGAAGAAAGATATCAACGATTTAAAACAGGTTGTTGGGAAAATAATGAAGAGCGAGGATTTATCACATAATATCCAGCAAAGCAATGCCCAACTGATTAAGGAATTGCACCAAACCGTGGAAACTTCCGGCAGTTTTTCCGAGGATTTCCAAACGGATAATTTCCAAATCCATCAACCTTCCGGTTTGAATGCAATTGTTGAACCTATCCAGGATTCTGAGGTTGTTGAGGAGTCTTTGTCGATACAGGAAAAAGAAATTGACTTGATAAAAAAAGCCCTTGCAAAGTACAATGGGAAAAGAAATAATGCAGCCAAGGAATTGGGTATTTCCGAACGGACACTTTACAGGAAAATAAAAGAACACAGTATTAATTAAGCTCTTAATTCACAAAACCAACCAATATGTCGTTTGCGTCTTTTTTTAGTGTTAATTATCAAGTAGGCAGTTTGCAATATGCAAATTTGCAAACTATCTGTTTGTCGATTGCCTACTATTTTAATATAACATCCCACAACATAATTTTTTTTCGGGCTCATCCCAATAAAACATAGTATTTTTTGAAAAAGCCGGCCAACATATCAAGATTTGTTTTTTTGACAATATTGCTCACTGCTTTCCTGAATGGGTGCAAAGTAAATTATTCGTTTACGGGGGCATCAATCCCACCAGAGGTAAAAACCATAGATATTAAGTATTTCAAGAACAATGCAACGCTTGTTGAGCCTACATTGAGCCAAAGGTTGACCGATGCGTTCAGGGACAAATTTGTTTCAGAAACCAATCTTGACCTTGTGAACCAGGGTGGCGACCTTATCCTCGAAGGGGTAATCACAGGTTACAATACGCAACCTGTCGCCATTCAGGGAAACGATCAGGCGGCATTGAACAGGCTTACGATCACCATTGAGGTAACCTATACGAACACCGTAGATGAGGATGCCAGTTTCGAAAGTACATTTTCACGCTATTTTGATTATTCCAGTTCTGACAACCTTTTGGACGTACAGGAAGAGCTCATTGATGAAATAGACAGGATGCTGGTCGAGGACGTATTTAACAAGGCAGTCATCAATTGGTAAAGCCCATTGTGTCGAAGTAGGTCAGGGGGTGGGGACATAGCAGCTTGAAGATTGGAACAGTTGGCCCGTAAACTTGCATTTGCCGGTTGAACCTGCCAAACACCTTTGAAAAACAGTAATATGGTAAATTTTAATTCCTTTGAAAAACGAAGGCTAAAATTTGTGTCATTGACTTTTTTCAATATTTTTATTTAAAATATAGAGTGCTAAACAATTAAACTGAAAAAATCATGGATCCATTGTGGATTTTAGTTGCCTTCATTTTTGGTTTTGCCGTAAAGCAAATTGGATTGCCACCATTGGTAGGTTTCCTGATTGCCGGTTTTGCGCTCAATTTTTTCGGTGTTGAAGGCAATGAAACACTTGATCGGTTTGCCGACTTTGGCATATGGCTTTTGTTGTTCAGTATCGGGCTAAAGCTCAAGGTTAAAAGCCTTTTACGTCTTGAGATATGGGCAAGTGCCTCGCTTCATATGCTTTTCACGGTCATTGTGTTTGGATTGGGGATTTTTGCCCTGGGCCTTTTTGGTCTTTCGTTGTTTGATGGCTTGACTTTAGGTTCATCATTGTTGATTGCTTTTGCGTTGAGTTTCTCCAGTACCGTTTTTGCCGTTAAAATACTGGAAGAAAACGGTTCAATGTCATCTGCGCACGGACGGATTGCAATCGGTATTTTAATTATGCAGGACATCTTTGCGGTCATCTTTCTAACGGTGTCCTCAGGGAAACTGCCTTCGCCCTGGGCATTGGTGTTATTGGCCTTACTGATAATCCCTGTTTTTGTTAAGAAAGCTCCTTTGGCATCGATAATAGCCAGGTCGGGCCATGGGGAATTGTTGGTTATGCTTGGTGTGCTTATTCCTTACGGTGGGGCCATGCTGTTTTATTCTGTAGGCTTGAAACCTGATTTGGGGGCACTGGTATTGGGCGTGTTGCTCTCGGGTCATCCAAAGGCAAAGGAACTTGGCAATGCCATGTTGAGTTTTAAAGATATTTTTCTTGTCGGTTTTTTCCTGACAATTGGTTTGTCCGGTTTGCCCGATTGGGAAACTTTGGGTATATCATTGATGTTTACCATCCTCCTTCCACTTAAAGTAATATTGTTTTACCTATTGTTGACCCGGTTTAAACTCAGGGCACGTACGGCAACCCTTACCTCGCTAAATCTGGCAAACTATAGTGAATTCGGACTTATTGTGGGCGCAGCAGGTGTGGCGGGAGGAATGATCACGGGTGATTGGATGGTGATATTTGCACTGGCATTGTCCCTTACTTTCATCATTGCATCACCATTGAATATTTATGCCCAAAAAATTTATATACGTTTTCAAAACCGTCTTTTACGCTTTGAGAGCAAAAAGCGCTTACCTGAAGATGAACCTATTGAAATGAACGATGCGCAAGTTATTGTATTGGGTATGGGACGAACGGGTACCGAGGTTTATAATATTATGCGGAAGGAACATAAAATGAGCGTTTTGGGAATTGATCATAATTTAGATTTAGTGGCGAATCATGTAAAAGAAGAACGACATGTTGTACATGGTGATATTACCGATGTGGAGTTTTGGCAACGTATGGTGTTGTCACCGGGCTTGCGAATTATAATCATGGCCACTTCACACCATTCAGCGCATATGGAGATGATTAGGCAGCTCCGGGTTGAAGACACTAAAACGATGATTGCGGCACTTTCCCGTTATGACGATGAAATGGAGGAGTTAAAACAGGCCGGGGTCCAGGTGGTTTTTAATCTTTATGCAGAAGCAGGTGCGGGGTATGCCGAACATATTTTCCGGATTTTTGACCAAACATTGCACAATGAAAAATAAACCAGTAAATACGTTCCGGATCTCACGTTTTATAAGTGAGGAAGCCTATGGCGGAATTATCTTGATCTTTGTTACGATTGCCGCCCTCATTTGGGCCAATTCAACATTTTATGATTCATACCACCATTTATGGCATGAAATGAAAGTTGGTTTTGTTTGGGGCGAAATCAATATGGTCGGCTCCCTGCACCATTGGATAAACGATGGATTGATGGCCCTGTTTTTTTTCACCATCGGCCTGGAAATAAAAAGGGAAATAATGGGCGGCGAACTATCTTCGATGAAAAAGGCATCAATGCCCATTGCGGCAGCAATAGGAGGCATGTTAATTCCTGCTGCATTGTATGCACTGGTAATGGTAAGCTATCCGGAATATCTTAATGGATGGGGAATACCAATGGCAACCGATATCGCATTTGCGCTTGGCCTTTTAGCATTATTGGGCAAGCGCGTAAACATAAACCTGAAAATTTTCCTTACGGCCCTCGCCATTGCAGACGATTTGGGAGCGGTAATGGTCATTGCCATATTCTACACGGATACAATAAATTACAGTGAACTTTTTTCTGCAGCATTCTTCATTGGAATAATGTTAATTGCAAATTTTGCCGGGGTTAGAAGGACTTCTTTTTATGCTATTGTGGGTTTTGTTGGCGTATGGATGGCCTTTGTTTTTTCCGGGGTCCATGCTACAATTGCCGGGGTTTTGATTGCCCTTACCATCCCCGCACGAACAAAAATCAATGAGAATGAATATGTTAACAAACTGTCAAAATATTTAAACAGGTTTAGAAAAGAAGAACCGAATGAAAACCCACTTCTAACAAAAGACCAGGCACATGTGATTTCTGGTATTGAAGTGCTTAACGACAAAGCGCAAACACCCTTGCATAAATTGGAACACGCACTTCACCCAATAACGGCTTTTTTCATATTGCCCGTTTTTGCACTTAGCAATGCCGGTGTTCATATTGAAGGCAGTATTGTTGAAATGCTTCTGCATCCCATTTCACTTGGTATTATCGCAGGGCTTGTGCTTGGTAAATTCCTTGGTATTTCATTGTTGTCACATATCGCGGTTAAGTTTAAATTGGTAACTCTTCCTGAAGGTATTGCCTGGAACCAGATTTATGGCGTTGCCTTTTTAGCAGGTATAGGTTTTACTATGTCGATGTTTATTTCCGACCTTGCCTTTGTGGATGAAGAGTTTAAACAAATAGCCAAAGCAGGTATTATGGCCGCTTCGTTCATTTCAGCTACTGTCGGTATGATATGGTTAAGTGTGGGGGCAAAAAGCCCTGACAAAAATTGATGCCCATATATTTTGGTTACGCCAAATGAAAAAACCCGGGGCAGTCAACAATTCCTGGGCTATTGACCGCGATTTGCTGAACAATTTGCTGGCAGGTTTCCCCCGAATGTTGGCAAACTGTTATGAACATCGAACGTATTAATTCAATATATTTGCAAATTGGAATAATTTTTTGGATTGACAGAAAAGCAGTATCTTTTTGTTTTGAGAAAAGACAATAAATGCAAGAAAGTCAAAAGATTGAATGGAAAGTGGAGTCTTTGGGCCGTTTTATGAAATTTAAGCAAACATGAACAAACAGGAATTTATCGATTATCTGAAATCCCCCGGATCACTATCGATGGGGAGCATTGAACCATTGAAGCAACTGGTCAGGGATTATCCGTATTTTCAGACCGCCGACATCCTTTATGCCCTGAACCTTTCCAAGGAAAAGAGCATCAAGTTCAATGACCAATTGCGGCTTGCTTCATTATATGCCCCGGACAGGAGGGTATTGAAACAGCTTATCGAATCGATGAGGCATTTTGATCAAGGCGATAGAATAGATTCTGTGGCCAAAGATGAGCAAGATGATATCCCTAAGGGGTTCCTTCCAATTAATGAAGATGCTTTTTTGCAGGAAGACGAAGATTTAAACCTGCCCCATTTAATTGATATATTCCAACATGAGCTTGACAAAATTACCAGCATCCCAAAAGATTCGTTGGAATATCGTCATTTACAAAAACTTTCGGGCAAATTGGAATCCCTTTTAGAGGAACACAATCAACTGAAGCAATCCCCGCCCGAACATTATTTTGAGGAGTATAATTTATCGCATCTTGAGGAATCGCCTGCACAGGAGGAGAAACCCATTGCGGGTTCCGATCTTATCGACAAGTTCATCAAGGAAAACCCGCGCATTGTCCCTGAGCCTCAGGCAGGTTTCTTCGATCCGGTGGATTTTGCAAAACAAAGCCTGATAGATAACGATGAAATCGTTTCCGAAACCCTTGCGGGGATTTTTTACCGTCAGGGAAACCTGGCAAAGGCCATAAAAATCTATAAAAAATTAAGTTTGCTTAATCCGGAAAAAAGATTTTACTTTGCAGGCCGAATTGAAAAAATCAGGAAAGAAATTAAATAAAGTTGTAACAGTTTAATAATTAGTGAAATGTACATTGTAATAGCAGTTTTGATTTTCATTGTTTGTGTGTTGTTGACATTGATCGTATTGGTTCAAAGTTCAAAAGGTGGAGGCCTTGCTTCCAACTTTTCAGGTTCAAACCAATATATGGGTGTGAGAAAGACTGCTGATTTCCTTGAGAAATCAACCTGGTCACTGGCAGTTGCCCTTTTGGTTTTGGCTTTGTTCTCCACATTTGTTATCCCCCGTGGCGGAAACATTGAAACAAATGACAATGGCCTCGATCAATTGATCAATGAATTGCCGGATGCCCAACCAGCGGCAGATTTTACCCCTCCTCCTGCAGAAACCGAGGAAACAGGAAACTAAAAAAAACCAAGATATCTTTGTTTTTAAAATGTCAGAATGTCACCACATTCTGACATTTTTTTTGCTGATACCCTTTGGCATAAATTATGTCAAAAGGCAAATTGTGATTTTTCACCTGCTTAATTCAAAAATTGTTCAGGGTAAATGACAAAAAGCAAATACTAACAAAAAAATCAAACAATATGTCAGGAATAAAAATTAAACCACTTGCGGATCGGGTTCTTATCGAACCTGCAGGTGCAGAAGAAAAAACCAGTGGCGGGATCATCATCCCGGATACTGCAAAAGAAAAACCTCAGCAGGGAATTGTCGTGGCCGTTGGCCCCGGACTTAGCGACCAAAAGATGACAGTGAAAAAAGGGGATACCGTTTTATATGGAAAATATGCCGGTACCGAAATTTCACATCAGGGCAAAGACTACCTTATCATGCAGGAGTCAGATATTTATGCAATTGTTTAATGAGTTTTATACGTAAAATCTAAAAATAAATAAAAATGGCAAAAGACATTATTTTCGACTTAAAAGCGAGAGAAGCTTTAAAAGCGGGCGTTGACCAGTTATCAGACGCCGTAAAAGTAACTTTGGGTCCCAAGGGCCGCAACGTGATTATCGACAAATCTTTTGGTGCACCCACCATCACAAAAGATGGTGTGACCGTGGCAAAAGAGATCGAATTGGCGGATACCATTGAAAACATGGGCGCCCAGATGGTAAAAGAGGTTGCTTCAAAAACCAATGACCTTGCCGGCGACGGTACTACGACAGCTACTGTTTTGGCACAGTCAATCGTAAGTACAGGTTTAAAAAACGTTACCGCAGGTGCCAATCCAATGGACCTGAAACGCGGTGTTGACAAAGCGGTTGCAGAGGTGATCAAATCACTGAACAAACAAACCAAACAAATCAACGATAGTGGCGAAAAAGTAGAGCAGGTCGCAACCGTTTCTGCCAATAACGACAGCACGATTGGAAAACTGATTGCCGAGGCAATGGGGAAAGTGAAGAAAGACGGTGTTATCACAATTGAAGAGGCCAAAGGGATCGAAACCACCGTGGATGTTGTGGAAGGAATGCAATTCGACAGGGGTTATATCTCACCTTATTTTGTGACCAATGCCGAAAAAATGGAAGCGGTTTATGAGAACCCTTATATCCTTCTCCACGACAAGAAGATTTCGGTAATGAAAGACCTTCTCCCCATCCTTGAAAAAATTGCACAGTCAGGACGGCCGTTGCTCATCGTGGCCGAAGATGTTGAAACCGAAGCACTTGCAACATTGGTCGTTAACAAATTAAGGGGTGGGTTGAAAGTGGTTGCCGTTAAAGCCCCGGGCTTTGGCGACAGAAGGAAAGAGATGTTGGAAGACATTGCAATCCTCACAGGTGGAACCGTTGTTTCCGAAGAAAAAGGATACAAACTGGAAGACACGACCCTTGACAATCTTGGCGAAGCCGAAAAAGTGACCATCGACAAGGACAATACAACTATTGTTAGCGGTAAAGGGAGCAAAGACGACATCCAGGGACGTATCAACCAGATCAGGGCACAAATTGAAACCACGACTTCCGATTATGATAAAGAGAAACTTCAGGAAAGATTGGCCAAACTGGCCGGTGGTGTTGCCGTAATTTATGTAGGTGCTGCTAGTGAAGTGGAAATGAAAGAAAAGAAAGATCGTTTTGACGATGCATTGAACGCAACAAGGGCCGCTATCGAAGAAGGGATTGTTCCCGGTGGTGGTGTTGCTTACCTGCGTGCTATCAGTTCGTTGGAAAAACTGAAAGGCGATAATGAAGATGAAGAAACCGGTATCGCGATCATCACACGTGCATTGGAAGAGCCCATGCGCCAGATTGTTGAGAACGCAGGTTTGGAAGGTTCTGTAATCGTACAGAAAGTGAAGGAAGGAAAAGATGATTATGGGTACAATGCACGCACCGATAAGTACGAGAAACTTTTAAAAGCAGGTGTGATCGATCCAATGAAAGTTACCAGGATCGCCCTTGAAAATGCCGCTTCCATTGCTGGGATGTTACTTACTACCGAGTGTGTGGTTGCCGAGCATAAAGATGAAAGTGCCGGTGCCCCTGCCGGTATGCCCCCAATGCCTCCGGGCGGAATGGGTGGAATGGGTGGAATGTATTAATCCACACATTCATAATAATATTGAGAAAACCCTTCAGGATACTGGAGGGTTTTTTTGGTTTATCCAATTTACCAGCTTCCAAAGCAACTTTTTCTTGTATTTGAGGTTTATTATATGGAAGTTTGTTGGTTGATGTGAAGCAACTTTTCCTATTATTAAATGTTTTATAATAGAATCGCAATAAAAATTATTAAAGCAGATATGAAAACCATTCAATTAAGTTTTTTACTGAGCATCCTGAGTATATCACTATTGGCGCAACGCCCCAATTTCCCAATTGATGAGGAAACCGGGATGATAACCTATAAAGAAGTGGTGGAGGAAGAAGGGACCAAACAGGAATTCTTCAACAGGGCCATTGGCTGGATAAATGAGTATTACAAAAATCCGGTGAACGTGACCAAAACCCGTGATCCCGAAAGTGGCCTGATAAAGGGTCTCCATCGTATCAAGATAAAAAACATAGACAAGGATGGAAATGTGACCGATGCCGGTGTGGTACAATATCGTTTTACACTTGGTTTGAAAGATGGGAGGTACCGCTACATCCTCACGGAATTCAGTTTGAAACAAGGTTCAAAGATCCCTGTGGAAAAATGGCTGAACAAAGACGACCAGCAATACAATTCAAACTGGGACCAATACCTCACTCAAATCAATGATTTTGCCGAATCATGGATCGCAAGCCTTAAAAAAGGGATGAAGCCCAAGGCGAAAAAGAAAGACGATGATGATTGGTAGGGCATAGATACAGTCCATCACAGATTTAATCTGTGATGGATTCAGACATACCAGCAGTTTCCAACTGCTGGCCTCAACTATTTTTGGGAAAGCCACATCCAATAATTAGAATCATAATAAAGCAATAAACTCACTTCTCTGTAAAAAGCAACCACCAAGTTTACCGTTAACTTACCGATGCGTACCGTAAACTGATTTCCTTTGGAAAAACTTGCTTTCAGGGATAAATCGTCCTACATTTACATTTTCTTTTACCTGTTTGTTCCAAAGATCATGTACAAAACACCTCTTTCCCCCCCTTTTGCCGCAATTATAAATAGCCTGTTGTTAATTGTCCTTTTTCTTGCCCCTGCTGATGTAATTGCACAGGATTTGTTGAAAAGCCGCAGGAGCAGCTATTATACTTTTGTTTGCAAACTGGATAATAAAGATGCAGAAAAACTATTGAAAAAATACAGGGTTGATTTTGATGAACGGCTACTGCAAACCGTAATTGATTCTTTCCCTACTGACAGCCAATATACGAAGGAGCTTCCACCGGGAAGTTATTTATTCCTTCATGCGTCACAAAACCGAATAAAGTACAGATACCTGAACATCTCCTCTTTTGATGTGAATATCCTCAGTAATAACCGGGATTTGATTGTTGAGGTTTACGATAAGGAAACCAATGACAAAATTTCAGGTGCCAATCTGAAATTCAGGAACCACACAATCAAATTTGATGAAAAAACCCAAACCTACATTTTGCCAAAACAAAGAAAAGAAGGTTTTTTAAGGGTGCAATATGATGGTGAAACCCTCTTCAGGGAAATATATGGTGAACGACATAGGGAAATGGGGCTTGTTTATAACATAGCCTATGGCTTCCCCCTTAAATATGTTGTCATACCTGTGAGAAAGCAGGTTAACCGGATTCGCTACAATGACAGTTATGGCAATAGGAAGTATTATAAAACCAGTGCCAAAGGCTACATTGCTTTTAATAAGCCCAAATACCTGCCCACCGATACGGTTAAGCTGAAAGCTTTTCTGGTGACCAAAAAGGGGAAGACCATCAACAAAAAGGTAAAAATACTTTTAAAGGAAGATAACCATGATGGTGCAATCGTTGAACTGGCCGAAATAGAACCCTCCCCGAATGGGAGCTATGTTTATGAATTCCCGGTTTCGGATACGATGATGATCGATTGGTATTATACGGTTTCCATTATTGATGTAAAAAGCGGGAAGCAGCTTTTGTACAATGATTTCAAAATAGAAGATTACCAGTTGGATGAAATCGGTTATAAATTCCGTTCGGACAAGAAATCTTACTTAAAAGGCGAACCAATGGTTTTTTATGCTTCGGGTAAAGATGCAAACGATTTGAACGTTTTGGATGGAGATGTTGAAATAACAATTAAACCAAACTGGATCAAAGGTTTTTATGGTGAATCGGTTTTTGTGCCGAATATACTTTGGGAACACCGGACAGAATTCGATCCCATTGGTGAAACAAAGATCACGGTACCCGATAGTATTTTCCCGGATGTGCGCCTTTCGATTATTGTAAGGGCAAAATTCAAAAACAGCAACAATGAAATCCATAACGAGAACCTTTGGCTCGATTATGATGGTAAAAAAAGGATTTTTGATATTGCTGTCCATCAGGGTGAAATCCATTGCAATCTCCTTGAAGGATACAATGAGACCTACAAAGATGGGAACTTAATGGGCCTTCGTGATGGAGAACAGCTTTTTTCCCGTGCGGTCCGTTTTCCTTTTGAAGAAAAGATAAACACCAGGGTTTCGGAATACGTGTTCAATACGGGTGATTTTACTCAAACATTCGACCTATCTTCAGTCGAAGACAGTATTTCAACCTATTACTATCAAGAGGGCGATTCGGTTTTTTTCGGGCTTTATAATCCACACGGCGTTGAGGTTCGTTATAATATCTATAAAGGGGCGAACACGGAAATCGAAAGGGGCGTTTGCAAACAAATGGAACGTGCATTTTACAATCCCCAAAAGGAATCATACCATATAAGTTACCAATATGAATGGGCGGGGAACAAAAATAGCATCAATAACGATGTGTATGTTTTTGACAAAAGGTTGAAGGTTGAAATCGACCAACCGGAAAGCATCGACCCGGGCCAAAAAGTGAAAGTGGAAATTAATGTAAACGATGTTGACGATGAACCTTTAGAAGGGGTTAACCTCACCGCCGGGGCTGTTACCGCCAAATTTGGGGGAAATGCCTATCCCAATCTTCCCTATCTTGGAAAATCGAAGAAACGCCGGAAATACTTCAATTCTTTTGGCGAATTTGAACCTGAGAGGAATAGCAATGCCAGATTAAATGCTGTTTGCCGTGGAAGGTTTAAGGTTGATACAATAGCCTGGTACAAACTAATGTACCCTGAAGATGTGGTTTATTTACATTACGATTCCATCGGTATATACAATGCACAGTTTTTTGTCCATTTAAGGAATGGGAACAATTCCGAATCGGCAAAGATGATTTATGTGGACAGTACATTGAAGTATTATTTCGGGGCCGGCAATTCAAATTCGGGTTATTCGATTATAGGAAACGAAGGTTATCATCAAATCAAGATCAGGGCAAGAAAAAAGGTATATACTATTGACAGTGTTTTGTTCAAGAAGGGCTATAAGCTTGATTTGTCATTGGATGTTAACAATCCACCGAAGAATGTGAAAGTGACAAAAACCGGTTTCAAACTTTCAGAAAACGAATTGGGGTTGTTGAACCAAAAAATGATTTGGGTCAAAAACAATTTTTATGGAACCCCGACATATATTTGGCAGGGTGACAAAGTGTATTCTTTTAACAAGTACAACCGGGGAAAGACCTTCCTTTTGGGGCCTTTTCAAAATGATTCTGTCCATTTTGCATTAAGGGATGGTTTTCAAAAAGCATTTCTACCCCAATTTGGAAAAGAACATACCATCTGGAGGGACAGTATAAAACCCGATGAACCTTTTATTGACAAAAAATTTAATTGGAACAATTGTCTTCCAGATGGAAACATCAACCCGGGAAATTTGGCTTTGCCCGCATCGGCCATACAATTGAAGACGGAAAAAACAAAATGGGACGGGATTAAATACACTACCAGCTATAGTTCCTTTAACGGAAATGTGGGCGAACTGAGGTTCAAATATATTGGTGACAGTACGTTTGCCTTAATAAGGATGGTCAAGTACACCAAAGCGTTCAAGCCTTTTTACTATAAAAGGGGCACATCTACAATTCGACCGCTTTCAGATGGCTATTACCAAATGTCGTTGATTACCCCTTATGACAACGTGCTTGTGGTGGATTCAATCTATGTAAAGCCAAATGGGATCAATTATATTCGGTTTGGCGACAACAATCCATTCATTTCCGATTCCTTGTCGGCTTTGTTTGGGTCGAATTGGAAAGATATTATGCCATCCGTAAATTTGATGGTTAAAACTACAAGCCCAAACGGCGATTGTACAATTACCGGTACAGTAACGGATTTGGAGACAGGTGAGCCCATTCCTTTTGCAAATATAACCCTGGAATTGTATGGAACCCTTGTTTCGGGAGGGTCAAGCGATTTTGATGGGGATTACCGGATTGGAAATATCAATCCGGGATTATATACTTTAAAGGCAAGTTACATTGGCTATAATGGCTTTGAGTTGGAGAATGTCAGGATTGTGGGAAGGAAAAACCATTTTTTGGATATTGGAATGGAGAGCAACAAGCTGTCATTGGAAGAAGTTTGTGTCGTGGCTTATAAAATCCCATTAATTGACAAGGATGAAGCAGTTAGGGGAGCAAGGGTAACAGCAGGTGTTATTGGTAAGATGCCTGGAGTAGTTGCAGGTGTTGAAGTTAAGGACCCTTTGAACATCCTTGATCCCAAAGTTGGAGATGTAGAATTGGATAGCTCGCCAAATGACCGTCAAGAAAAATCGTTCCCTGTTTCCTCCATCCGAAAAAATTTCAAGGATTATGCGTACTGGCAGCCCGATTTGGTCACGGATAAAAACGGCCATGCTTCATTTGAAGTAAAATTCCCGGACGATATCACAAAATGGAAAACCTTTGTGATCGCCATGGATGGCAAAAGACACAGTGGCCTTGGACTTTCCGAAACACGTGCCGTGAAATCCCTTGTCGCCCATCTGGCCCTTCCCCGGTTTTTTATCGAGGGCGATAAATCCACGGTAATCGGGAAAGTTTTGAACTACCGTGACAAACCGGAAAAAGTCAACACCTCTTTTTATGTTCACAATGATTTGTTGAAATCCACTGATACGTTGGTCGGGAATGCTTTGCTTGAGGA